>NZ_JAMFTP010000013.1:0-117015 GCF_024586525.1 Corynebacterium sp. BF-R-2
AAACATGCGACTGACCACCCGCACATAACCACCAACAACGCCTGAGTAAGACACCGCTACCGGATACTCACTCAGGCGCTACCAGATACTCACCACACCGCTACCATTTCAGTCTTCTGAACATTCGTCTCCGAGTACACCGCAAAGGCGGCTGCAGCTATCGCGAGGCCTATGATAAAGACGGTAGTGACGAGTATTCCGGTGATGAGTCCAGTGGAATTCTTTTCCAGGAGGGCGCGTCCCGGGCTGGGGCCGGCGCCATCGATGATTTCGCGGATACCACTGCGATCTATATGTGGATTTGGCTGAGATACATCGGCTGTAGATTGTTGAGCTGCAAGAGTTCTCGGCTCATGCGGCGAAAGCTTCAATTTGGTGCGCGGCAGAGTGATGGGGGATTGTGTCATAGTTCGCACACTAACTGAGAAGCCAGCACCTATAGTGCTGGATGGGGAGCTTCGCCTTGGAGGCATAGCCCGCATTACTAAGCACGCAGTGCAGCAGTGATCCCAGCCCGCACTTGACCTTCCGTGAGCCTGTGCAAGAAGCCGGCTTCACTAAGCGGCTTGGTGGCTATGTGACCTGCTAGGTACCAACCGTTCACTCGCTCAAACTTCGCGTTTTCTTCATCGTTGACCACAGCGATGCCCATGCGAGCACATTCCTCAGGAGTACGGTTGTCAAGAAAGGCTTCAGTAGTGATGTCGAAGCTCGAACCATCCCTGGAAAACAGTCTCGCTTTGGCCCGGTAGCAATACTCCGTCGGATCATATTCATGTTCGACGGTGCCAGTGTTCCAGATTTCACCTACAAGCGCTGGGTAATACTCGAGCCATCCGTTCTGTGCGGCGAGTCGAACGCGCTGCGCACCCCAAGTGTTGCGTCGGATTGATTTCCCAAGGTCGTGTACTCCCACAATGAACGCTGCGGACAAGAGCAGTTTGATGGCCCAGGAAATCGCCGGGTGGATGATGACCTCATCGTCCATGACTAGGGCAGTGGCGGAAGCTGCGAGGATTAGCACAAGGATGGCACGCCCCACCAATGATTTCTTATTGAGCGCTGATTTTCCGGGGAAAGGGCCGGCGGCGTAGACAGCTCGTGCGACATCGGGCGTTGCGGGTGCCGGGTTAGGAGAGGACACGGACCGCCTGGTCTTCGGGATAATTCGGTCAGAATAGAAATGACTCTGAAATTCGAATGGTGCGAGTGAATTCTGGAACATCCGACCTACTTCACCCATGAATTTTCGGCGAAGGTCAAGACAGCCTCCATTTGCTCTTTGCTGAGCCCGTGTTGAAGCGCGGGAGTGGGGTTGGGATCGTCAGCACGGTAGGCAACGACATGCCAACCGTTGTTATGGTTGAAGTCCACCGTGGCAACCAGCGGGCCATCCGCCACGGTGAAACCGCGCATCTTTAGCCAATTGGGATTGGCGCTGACAAATTCGGCGCACCATGCTTTCGGCATTGAGCCATCTGGTTGAAGAATTAGTAGTGGAGCTTTGTAGTAATGTTCTGTTGAGTCGTCATTCCTCCTGCGCCGATGCAACACCAATTCCCCGATGAGTGCCGGCCGGTATTCGATCCATCCGTTTTTCCAGGCAATGGACGTGCGCTTGGAACTACGTTTCTCACTTCGTACAACGAGAATTGCAAGACCGACAAACAAGACTGCGAGCGCCCCGCAAATTAGGAATCCATGCACTATACCGGAGCTATCTCCCTCGTCGCTTCCAGCAGAAATGAAGATTACAAACCCGAATATAAGTGCGAGGAAAGCCGCAGTTACGCCGAAGAAACCAATGAATAATCCTGCGAGCACATCGCTTGCCTTTGCGCGGCCCGGTGGCAAGCCAGTGGAGTCAATGACCTCTCTGATACCGCTGCGGTCGATTTCCCGATTTGGCTGGGAATCATGCGTTTGAGATTCCTCTGGTGCAAGGTAAGCTCGCGCCTTATCTGAGATCTTGAGCTTTGTGCGCGGCAGTCGGATAGGAGAATGAGTCATACCTCACAGACTAGCGGTAGTAAAACCCTGTGGGCTATGTACAACAGGCCCCTGGGGGAGCAGTACCCGTAAATCGTGTGTGGGTGGACCTCCATGCCTGACAGCGTCATGAGGACACAGTGCCCATAACGAGGAAACAGTGTGCAACTACTGCGTGCGCGTTCCGCGGATTGTCTGCTCAACCAACAAAAGAACCTGCTCCAAGTTCGACGTGTCACCCAGTGCGAGGCGGTTAATGAATCCATCCATAAAGGTCTCCAGATAGGTCACCAAGGTGTCGATGGAGACATCGTCGCGTAGCCGGCCCTTCTCAGCATTGGATTCCAAGCGGGCGCGCACGGCTTTGCCAAGGACTTCATGTTCCTCGCGCCAGCGAGTGGCAAAGGAAGGATCGGTGCGCAGCATTGAGGCCACTTCTAGGCGGGTGGCGAGCCACTCGTGGCGCTCAGGGTGGCGGAGCATTTCGCTCATCACCTCGACCAAACCGTTGTTTGCCACGACCTCCGCCTCCCGGGCGGCATCCTCCCGAGCCAGCGCGAGGAAGAGCGATTCCTTATCACCGAAGTGGTGGAAGATGGCGCCTCGTGACTTTCCGGTGGCCTCTTCCAATCGGCGGACTGTGGCACCTTCATAGCCATGCTCTGCGAAGCATTTTCTCGCCCCGACGAGGATGTCGTTACGGCGGCGGTTGAGCTCAGAATCGCTCATAATCGGCATGGCTGGACAATCTCCTTGGAAGGAAGCGCGGCACGAAACTGCCGCAACGATAGCGGGTAAGGGAGGGGAACCGAGTAGGGAAATACATGCCAACGACTCGGTAAATGGAAAGCTTTGTGGATAAAGAAAGGCCAGCCAGCACTCATCTCGTTGCTAGCCGGCCTTCCGCTGAGCTATGCAGAGCCCACCTCGTGGGCTCTCAAAGCGGCTTGAGCCTTCTTAGGCCTTGACCATCTGGCGCAGCACGAACTGCAGGATGCCGCCGTGGCGGTAGTAGTCGGCCTCACCAGGCGTGTCGATGCGAACCTTGGCATCGAACTCGACGGTCTCGCCGGATTCCTTGGTGGCGGTGACGTGTACCGACTTCGGAATGCCGCCTTCGTTGAGGGCTGCGATGCCATCGATGTCGAAGGTCTCGGTGCCGTCGAGGCCGAGGGACTCGTGGGACTCGCCCTCCGGGAACTGCAGCGGGATAACGCCCATACCGATGAGGTTGGAGCGGTGGATACGCTCAAAGGACTCGGTGATGACGGCCTTGACACCCAGCAGGTTGGTGCCCTTGGCAGCCCAGTCACGGGAGGAACCGGTGCCGTACTCCTTGCCGGCCAGAACGACCAGCGGGATGTCAGCAGCCTTGTAGTTCTCGCAAGCATCGAAGATGAAGGCCTGCGGAGCACCGTCCTGGGTGAAGTCGCGGGTGTAGCCGCCAGCAACGTCGACCAGCTGGTTCTGGAGGCGGATGTTGGCGAAGGTGCCGCGCATCATGACCTCGTGGTTACCACGACGGGAACCCAGGGAGTTGTAGTCCTGGCGCTCCACACCGTTCTCATCCAGGTACTGAGCGGCCGGGGTGCCCGGCTTAATGGAGGAGGCGGGGGAGATGTGGTCGGTCGTGACGGAGTCACCGAGCTTTGCCAGAACGCGAGCGCCCTTGATGTCCTCGACCGGCTCCGGCTCAGTCGGCATACCGTCGAAGTACGGAGCCTTGCGGATGTAGGTGGAGTCCTCGTTCCACTCGAAGGTCTCACCCTCCGGAACGTCCAGGCTGCGCCATGCGTCATCGCCCTTGAAGACGTCAGCGTAGTCAGCCTCGTAGAGCTCGCGGGAGATAGCCTGCTGGATGGTGTCCTCGATCTCCTGCGGGGAAGGCCAGATGTCCTTAAGGAAGACATCGTTGCCGTCCTGGTCTTGGCCCAGCGCCTGGGTCTCGAAGTCGAAGTCCATGGTGCCGGCAATAGCGTAAGCGATAACCATGATGGGGGAAGCCAAGTAGTTCATCTTGACGTCCGGGGAGATACGACCCTCGAAGTTACGGTTACCGGACAGGACTGCGGTAGCAGCCAGGTCATGCTCGTTGATGGCGTTGGAGATCTCTTCCGGCAGCGGGCCGGAGTTACCGATACAGGTGGTGCAGCCAAAGCCGGAGAGGTAGAAGCCCAGGGCTTCCAGGTCCTTCCACAGGTCTGCACGCTGGAAGTAGCCGTCCACAACCTGGGAACCCGGAGCGCAAATGGTCTTGACCCACGGCTTGGACTTGAGGCCCTTCTCAGCTGCCTTGCGGGCAATGAGGCCGGCGCCGACCATGACGGACGGGTTAGAGGTGTTGGTGCAGGAGGTGATGGATGCGATAGCAACCATGCCGTGGTCCAGGGTGTACTCGCCGCCGTTCGGGGAGGTGACGGTCACCGGGTTGGACTGACGGCCGGAACCGCCCTTGGCAGCGGACTCACCTTCACCAGCGCGGGACTTGTTCAGACCGCCAGTGACGTCAACGAGAGAGTTCTCGTCGCCACCCTCGGAGGTCATGCGCTTTGCGGCGAGAGTGGTCTCGTCAGCGACGACGTCACCGGAAGCGTAGGTCGGCAGATCCTTACGGAACTGCTCCTTAGCCTCGGAAAGGAGGATGCGGTCCTGCGGGCGCTTCGGACCAGCGATGGACGGAACAACAGTGGACAGGTCCAGCTCGAGGTACTCGGAGTACTTAGCCTCCGGAGCGTCTTGCTCGAGCCACATGCCCTGAGCCTTGGCGTAGGCCTCTACGCGGTCGATCTGCTCCTGCGGGCGGCCGGTGAGCTCGAGGTACTTGATGGTCTCCTCGTCGATCGGGAAGATCGCAGCGGTGGAGCCGAACTCTGGGGACATGTTGCCGATGGTGGCACGGTTAGCCAGCGGAACAGACTTCACACCGTTGCCGTAGAACTCGACGAACTTCTGGACCACGCCGTGCTCGCGGAGCATCTCGGTGATGGTCAGAACAACATCGGTAGCCGTCACACCGGTCGGAATCTCGCCGGTGAGCTTGAAGCCGACGACGCGCGGGATAAGCATGGAGACCGGCTGGCCCAGCATGGCAGCCTCGGCCTCGATGCCGCCGACACCCCAGCCCAAGATGCCCAGACCGTTCTCCATGGTGGTGTGGGAGTCAGTACCAATACAGGTATCCGGGTAAGCAACGCCTTCGTTGTCGAAGACGACGCGGGAGAGGTACTCAATGTTGACCTGGTGGACAATACCGGTTCCCGGAGGCACAACGCGGAAGTTGGAGAAGTTCTCAGCACCCCAGCGCAGGAACTGGTAGCGCTCCTGGTTGCGCTCGTACTCGATCTCAACGTTCTTCTCCAGAGCGTCGGAGGAGCCGAAGGCCTCAACAATAACGGAGTGGTCAATAACCATCTCTGCCGGGTTAAGCGGGTTCACCTGGTCCGGCTTACCACCAAGGGTGGCAATGGCCTCACGCATGGTGGCAAGGTCAACGACACAGGGGACGCCGGTGAAGTCCTGCATGAGGACGCGGGCCGGGGTGAACTGGATCTCGGTGTCCGGCTCAGCGGACGGATCCCAGTTCGCCAAAGCGTTAATGTGGTCCTTGGTTACGTTCTTGCCATCCTCGTAGCGCAGCTGGTTCTCAGCCAGCACCTTGAGGGAGTACGGCAGCTTCTCCAGGCCCTCGACCGCATTGATATCGAAGTAGTCGTAGGACTTACCGTTGACATCAAGAGTCTTCTTGGCACCGAAGGAGTTCAGGCTTTCAGTCACAGGGAGCTCCATTCCTTGGTTTTCGCTTGTGGGTTGTCGAACACCTTTAACATGTTCATCGAGCTCATCGAGGTGATGCCGGCATCCGGAGGAGTTCGGCGCATCGACGTTCTCAGAACGCGAAGGTTCCTAAACCATTGTAGAGGTTGGAACCCACGGTTGGTGCCACTATAACAGTACGGGCGTTCTGTTTCATCCATTTCGGGGGTACCGGCGCGTCACAAGCTTCACCCAGAGCCTTTCCGTTTAAGCTCAGGCGGGCAGAGATAAAGGAGAGACTCATGATCCCGGCTGGCGTAGACGTCGATAACATCGCCGAGCAGCTCTCGGAAGATGGCGTAGCCTTCTCTAATCCGGAACTGGCGCTTGACGACGCCCTCCAGGAACCCATCGCCGAGTCCCTCCGTCCCAATCACGGGGTAGCGGTCGTTGATGTCTTTCCTGAAAAGATTCCCGATCTACGAGATCTAGCGACCGCCCTACAAAAGGAGACTGGTCTCGACACCGTCATCCTTCAAGCCCCCATGAAGGTGTCGGCGGTAAGTAACTCCTATGACCGGGCAGCGCTCGAAGCCGCTGAGGATTCGCTGCCCCCAGGCCTCGATCAGGTCACACTCCTCAATGACTTCTACACAGCGGCCGATGGGTTCTCGGCGCCATGGCTTGCCATCCTGGGAACAATTTTCTGCCTAGCGGTGTTGGCGGGCGCTATGGCTTTCCGAAGCGCCGCCCACGATCACCGGTTCATCTCACACTAATCCGTTGCCGAGATCTGTGCTCAAACTGTCCTACAGTCGGACAGACAGTTTGAAGTTCAAAAGTAACGTTTCGAGGGGATTTCATCGGGGACAGCGGGGTGGCCATGCGCCTTGCGCGAGTGATTCGGCCACCCTGGGAGAGTGGGGAAGAGGCGAACGAGTCAACCACTAAGGCTTTACTTTGAGGGTGGGGGAGTGGTTTTGGCGCTGTGCCGCGTTCGGGGACTGCCCGCCCGACGAGTGGCCGGGATGCCGGATTCAATCGACACCCGACGTCGTTCAGCTGAAAGGCGGGCAAGGCTCAAGACTTGTCGAACAGGCTTGAGGGAAGAGTCAAAGAGATCCCGCGTCGGCAGCCCACATTAAGCATGAACTGCGACTGACTGTCGCTTCGTCCTGGATGTAAATTGCGCTGGTACAGGCTGCGTTACATCTATGTGAGAAACGTCACAATCACACCTTGGTAACAAAATCATTGCAGGTTAGGTACTTCTGTAAGGGTCTGTGGCTGGACTTAACTCATGTGAAAAATGAGGAAAGTGTGCGGAATGGCGTGTCGGTGACGTATGGTTCACGTATCGACTCACGGGTTGACTCTTGCTTCATGTGTTCATGGGCCAAGCCTTGACTCTCAACTGAGACGACGCACGGGTATGTGGGGAAGCACGCCACGAGCGAATACGGCAGTTGAGGTTCACCGTCTGGCAAATGAGCGCCGTGCTTTCACAAGCACGCAGCGTTACGGGTTCCTCGCCGCAGTCGGTACCAGTGTTCGACTTTTTCAAAACAAGACACCTACCTTCCGAATGGGAGAGGCTCCTTTTCGCTTCCTGTGCGCTCCGTGCAGAGAAGTGCCGCGGCTTCTCGCCCTGTCGGTTCCCGGTCGGGTGCCAGCCATAGGGGCATTCTCCGCGCGCAGCGGAGGAGGATGCTTTATGCGCGGGGCGCTCGGCGAGGAGGAACCTCCCAGCGCGATGGCCTTCGAGTGACGTGTGCCCCTTTCGCTATCGGGACCATGGGTGAGGCTCCTATTGCTGCCTCGCGAATATGGTCCGGGTCTTAGCGTTGGTGTACACCCCGATTGGCTGTAGCTTAACCACGCTTTTGACAGGGTCTCAGATGAGTGCGTCCGCACCGGACGACCTCCATTCCCTCCTTTGGCATGCCCTTCTTTCCCTAAAGAATTGCTCAAGAAGCGCATGTAGTACGGAAGTGCCCCCGTATCCGTTGTCCTTGACTCTCCCGTGTCGCAGTAACCGGCGCCCGGGTCGAGCGTGCGCTATTGCTGTCGCGCCTAGGGCAGGTAGGAAACTGGGTAGGTGTCGAGGAGATATTTCTCGTGGCCACCACTTCATCCTTTGGCTTTCGTCGCTTTAAGGCAGCGTTTACTGCCATCGCGACCACAGCCGTATTGTCTACAGTCTCATCAGTCACGCCAGCCATAGCGGCGGAACCAGAGCAGCTCAACATCAAGCAGCTGTTGTCGTCTGACAACCCATCTATCGCAGACCTTGCAGGGGCCATCGCTCAGGTAGAGGAACGCATTGCTGAGGCCGAGGCCGCGATTGGCTCACACCGTGAGGCAGTCAACCGAGCGCTCGTTGATCTCAATGATGCTCGCACGAAGGCCGAACAGGCGCGTCGCGGCACGACGACGGCCCGCGAGCAACTGGGCCTGGCAGAGGACGAGGTAGCTCAGGCTCAAGCAAAGCTTAACGATATTTCACGCTCTGCCTACCGCCGAGCAAACACGTCTGACTCGGTCTCTCGTGCAGCCGGCAAAGACGCTCGCTCCGACATGCTTGAGCGCCAGGCTCTTCTCCGTTCGCAATCCGACAAGCAGCAGGGCGTACTAGCCCAGCTCGAGCAGGAACGAACCAAGAAGGCAAACAAGGAGTCTCAGCTTCGGAAGACTCAACAACTTGCTGAACGGCGTGAGGAGCAAGCAACTGAGGCGGAAGCTTCAGCGCGCCAAACGCTTACAGACTCTGAAGCGTCAATCGAAGAATCAGCAGCCGAGCGTGTCGAGTTACTCTCTCAGCTCACATCGCTCCATAAGGCTTTAAATCAAGCTAAGGGTGTTGACGAAGAAGAAAAGTCAACCGTCCCGACTGGACCTAACGTCCAGGACGAGAGCTTGACCGAAGCGGATCAGGGTGCCCATGGAACCACGGCACCGGTCACAGAAGACCCGGCCGCGGAAGACCAGCCGACTGAGGAGGCAAAGAAGTCTGAGGAGCCTTCGGCGTCCTCCAGCGCTCCAGCTTCCGTCGCAACTGAAGAATCTACTGTCGCCGAGGGGCCGACCGCAGTTGAGGCCCGCAACCGTACGCTCCAAGCGCAGCAAACCAGCCCTTCGGTATCGCCAGAGCAGATGAAGGAGCTCTCTAGCGCAGCGGATACCTTGTCGTCCGATCCGAATGTGAAGGAATTGTCCTCGAAGTCTGCAGACCGTAAGGAGCATGCGGGAGGAAGTTCCTTTGATCCGACGTCACTTGACCCCGAAACCGTCGCTCTGGGCATCGGCGTCGTGGGTAGTGTTGCCTCTATTGTGGCAGCGTCCCAACCCAGCCACAGCAATAGTCTCACTCCCGATGAAATCGATGCACTAGCCCAGGGGTCATCGAAGCTCTTTGCCCTTCAATCGGAGCAGTCAGCGACGGGGACGACACAGTCGGTATCGAACCAAGAGGCGTCGGCAAGCACTGCAGACACAACGACATCCGAGGAAACCTCCACGGAATCTACGTCGAACTCGTGGGGCACACGTGGTGAAGGAGACTCCGAAGATGAGGACTCTCTTGCCTCTGACGTGTCAGACGTGCTCGAGGAACTCGAAACGACCGATAGCATCACGGACAAGGCCACTTCCAAGCTTGGTGATGCTTCCCGTGAGGCGAAGATAGAAACCGTCATCCAGCGCGCTACTTCTCAGGTTGGCGTTCCTTATGCATGGGGTGGCGGCGACGCAAACGGACCGACCCAGGGTATTCGCGATGGCGGCGTCGCTGACTCTCACGGCGACTACAACAAGATTGGCTTCGATTGTTCCGGTCTCGTGCTCTATGCTTTCGCCGGCGTGGGCATCTCTCTACCGCACTACACCGGCTATCAGTACCAGAAGGGTGAGAAGATTCCGACCAGCGAGATGGAACGCGGTGACCTTATCTTCTATGGCCCCAGTGGCAACCAGCACGTAGCGATCTACCTTGGTGATGGCACCATGGTTGAGGCTCCACAGTCCGGTCAAAATGTCAGCATCACCCCAGTACGGCAAGGCGGAATGTCCCCGTATGCCGTGCGCCTACTTTAGACAAGCGCGTTGCTAAACTGGGCGGCATGACTGAAACACAGCGTACGGCCCCCGGTGCTGGCTTCGGCACTGGCCAAGCACCCTCCACTTTTGACGCCCTCCTCGTTCTTTCTTTCGGTGGCCCGGAAGGAAACGAGGAGGTCGTCCCGTTTTTGGAGAATGTGACCCGCGGGCGAGGCATCCCGCGCGAGCGCTTGGAAGAAGTGGGCGAGCACTATTTCCACTTTGACGGCGTTAGCCCTCTTAACGCCCTCAATCGCGATATCATTGCCAACCTCGAGTCTGAGCTGAAAGATCGCGGACATAATCTACCCGTGTATTTTGGCAACCGTAACTGGCACCCCTTCGGCACAGAAGCCGTCGACCAGATGGCGGAAGACGGGGTTCGCAACGTCGCAGTGTTCGCTACGTCGGCCTGGGGAGGATACAGTGCCTGCCGCCAGTATGATGAGGACATCACCAAACTGCGTGACTACGTCGCGGACAAGGGATACCCTGAGATCACGTTTACTAAACTGCGCCAATTCTTCGATCATCCGAAGTTCGTGGGCGAGATGGCGGACGCGGTCCGTGAGGCTTACGCGGAAGTAGCGGAGGAAAAGCTACCGAAGACGCGCATGCTTTTTACTGCGCACTCGGTGCCCACGGCTCATGACTCCGTAGGAGGCGCTGAAGGCGATAAACACATCTATTCTCGTCAGGTTGCAGAAGCCTCTCGACTTGTCGCCGAAGCCGCCGGCGTCAAGGAGTACGACCTCGTGTGGCAGTCCCGCTCCGGGAACCCGTCCACTCCATGGCTTGAGCCCGATATTGTCGATCACACTACCGAGATTCATAAGAACGATGGCATTGAAGCTGTAGTGGTCTGCCCGATCGGTTTCATTTCCGATCATATGGAGGTCATCTGGGATCTCGATTCAGAGTTGCAGGATGCCGCCGATGAGATGGGTGTCAGTGTGCACCGCACCCGGACCGCAGGTCCTTCCCAACGGTTCGCATCACTGATCATCGACCTTGTGGATGAGCTAGAACAGGGCTCACAGCCTGAGTCATTAGGCAACGTCACCGTGCAGGGCTGCACCGTTAACGGTGCTCCGTGCGCTGAAGGCTGCTGCGATATTTGGTCGCTGAAAAAGGCACACTAGGCATCCAGGAAACCTACCTGCGTACCCAGCTCACCGGGCAAAATCGCTGAGTGCGTAGGCCACCCCAGCCATTCGCGCTTGACGAATGTGACGCCAGAGCCTGAGAAGCTGAGGATCGAGGCTGTGATCGTTGATACGGTCCGTCACGGTTTCGATGATGGCGGCTACGCGATCCGCACGCGCAAACAGTTTGGCCGCGCGCTCAGGCACTGCCGAGGGCAACCCCGGGGTGTCATAGAAATCACTCAGGGTTCCCACTGTTAGTCGAGGATTCGGGAGAACGTCGCTGCGGTAGCCAGTAGTCTCAATGAGCGCGGCCGACTCGTTAGTTGCGCGGCTCAGAAGGGCATCGGCATCGCCCGGGCTTAACCATGACGGTGCGGGCAGTGGAGAGTCTTCGTCGATGGCAGTCCAGATAGTTACTCCGTCTGCATAGGCTGGAACGAGAACCACGTGGTGTTCCCGATCGTTGGTGCGCACCACAATGGCCCCGGCTGGGTTATGTGCTACCGCGACAGCGGATTCAGATCCGGCGGGCAGAGCTGGCGCCTCACCGGGGCCGGAAAGAACAAGGCGCAGCAGAGGCTCGCGTTCACGGCGATCAATGATCTCAGTAGTTTCGCGGCGGAGGCGAGCGAGAAGGTCAACGAAGGCTGCACCGTCTGGACCGGTTTGTTGACCGCCGAGCTCCACAATGGCGTCGAGGAAATCATCCGTCGATTCTTTGCCCCAGAGCCATGCTCCGAGCCATAAGGCGACATTTTGAACAGGGGACCAGACCTCGGCGCGCATATCCATGGCTGGCCAGTGTAGACGATAGGGTAGACCGCTATGAGCATGAATCCCCGAGACCCGTATGGCGGAGATATTTTCGCCGGTCACGCACGCACGAAGAAGCCGGACTACCCAGAGGTTCCTGCAGAGCCAGGCATGGTCGTCGAGGTTCGGGGAGATGACTTCGTGGGGGCGGTCATGGGTGTTGATAAGACGGCCTGGGGCCCAGTGGTACGACTGGAGGACCGCTACGGTGTCGAGCGAGTGTTCAACCTTGTCAAGGGTGGGTTTCTGGTGGAAGGCCAGCCGGTGACTCTGACTCGCTACGTGGCGAAGCAAGCACCCCGCAAATCCAATTCAGGGTCGCGTCGCGTAGAAAATCTTGAGGCCAAGGTAGCTGCCCCCTCTCGCATCTGGGTAGAGGGAATCCACGATGCCGCGATCGTGGAAAAGGTCTGGGGCCATGACCTCCGGGTGGAAGGCGTTGTCGTTGAATACCTTGAAGGGCTCGACAACTTAGAGGAGCGCCTCGCAGAGTTTCAGCCGGGCCCCGGCCGCCGCGTTGGTGTACTGGCAGACCACCTAGTTGAGGGCTCTAAAGAAACGCGTATGACCCAGACTGTCGGCGAGCACGTGCTCGTGACGGGGCATCCCTTCATCGATATTTGGGCAGCAGTTAAGCCGGAGCGTCTTGGGCTGCGGGTCTGGCCAGAGGTTCCCTATGGCGAGGACTGGAAAACGGGGATCTGCCAGCGAGTGGGCTGGTCCGATCCGAAGGAAGGCTGGAGCCGCGTCTACAACGCGGTGAATTCCTTCCGAGATCTCGATTCCACGCTGATTGGCGCGGTTGAACGGCTTGTGGACTTTGTAACCACTCCGGAGCTCTCGAAAGCTGACTTGCTATAAAGAAAGCGTCTAGTGCGTCGTGTTGGCACGCTCGATGAGGTTAACCGCGAGCTGCCAACCGGCGGTCTCAGCAGCCCAGCCGGCCGCTTGCAGGCGCTGGGACATGGCTTGCTTGGAGATTCCAAGCTCCTCAGCCGCCTCATTCTGGTTGAGGCCCCCGCGCACTAGCGAGGTAGCTTCCCGGCCTTCCATGGTGCGTTTGTTGAGGACGAAACCAAGGAGTGCAAAAGTGGCCGCGATGTCATTGGCCTCAGCTGCACGACCACGGCGGTCAACCTTGGCGTAAACGTGGCCGGCGCGTGCAGAGCCTTTCAATGCAGCCGTAGCTACTGCGCGAGTTTCCTTGTCGCTGGCGTCTTCCCCGGGGATAACGCCTATTCCGATGGCCCAATCGCCATCCGCAAGTAGGGCCATGACAACATCGCAGATCGAGGACGCCGAGTAGGCCACAGCGCAGATATCCTCCACACCTAGGACCTCGAATTCACCAATGCCCTCCAAGGTGGATAGGGCAGCGGCTGAACGTTGGACCAATTCGGCGCGGCGCACCGAACGGCCGCGGTAGCGCGCGTGGACTGCTAGCACTGTGGGGAACTCCCTTCGACGTGAAACAAGCCCAAGTCTACTCCTCGCGCTTGACCGAACCTTGCACGCCTGGGGTGGCGGGCAAGCGCGTGTCGAGAACAAGACCTGCCACACCTAACGCGGCAGCTACGATGAGCGCGATCACGGTCAGGGGATCGGTTTGACCTGTAAGGGCATCACCAAAGAAGACACCGATGGCGGTGGTGGGGATGGATCCGATGAGCGTGGCGAGAACAAACTGGGTTATGGGAATGGGCGTCAACGCCGCAACATAGTTTAATAAGGAAAATGGAACTCCTGCGACCAGGCGCAGTGAGGCTATGGCTAGCCATCCGCGGCGTTCGAGACGGGCATTGATCTTATTTACTGCCGGGTGGCTCAAGTGCGGGCGAATCCACTCGCCAAGAAGACTGCGGACAATGATGAGTGACAACGTCGCAGAGATGGTCAAAGCCACCAGAGATATGCCGAGTCCCAGCCAAGGCCCAAAGAGGAGTCCTGCGGCCAGTGTCCACACGGTTCGTGGAATAGGAAATTGCGTGAAGAAAACATAGGCGGCGATGAACGCTGCGATAAACCAACTGCCGAGGTTCTCCGACCAAGAGCGAAGAGCGCCGATGGATGGGACGTCGACAAGCGTTGCGAGAGCTATTGACACCGCTACAGCAACTGCGACTATGGCCCAACGATGCCACGTCCACCCGCGAACGTCGTGCCACGCGGAATGCATCAACGACCGACAGTAATCGCCGAAACTGTTTACCCATCCTGAATTCATAAGGTATTTAGCCTAACCTGCCGTCAACCATGCGCGTCACTGCGCCATCTATCGGCATAGAGGAATGCTCCTACCATCTGTGTCTTGTCTGAAGGATTGGCACTAAGTATCTGTCAATGCCGATTCTGATCGCTACAAGTGGAGGTCGCTGGAGGATACTTAACTGATTAAAGCTCCGTGCATGCGACTACGCATTACTTTTCGTCGTCCGCGCACGTCATCCTTCGTCGATTATCTCGACGAGCATCTCACAAGGAGTTCCCTGTGAACACGATTCATCACCTTGCGTCATACATGGACGCGGCGACCCTCCTGCAAGCCTTTGGTCCGTGGGTTATCGCCGGCATCGCACTAGTAGTTTTCGTGGAGTCCGGTGTGCTTTTCCCTTCCTTCCGGGAGATTCCTTGCTGGTGACCGCAGCAATCCTCCGAGAAGACCTGCATGTGTCAATCTGGCTGCTTGTACTTGTCGGCATTGCTGCGGCTGTTGCGGGAGACCAAGTGGGGTATTGGATTGGCCACCGCTGGGGCCGCGGACTATTTAAAGATGATGCGAAACTTCTCAAGCTGGAGTACCTGAAATCAGCCGAAGATTTCTTCCGCAAACACGGACCTCTCGCATTGATTCTCGGCCGCTTCGTCCCGATTGTTCGCACCTTCGTTCCCGTCGCTGCCGGCGCAGCAGGGATGCAGTATAAGAACTTTGTGGGGTGGAACGTCAGTGGTGCCGTCGCATGGGTAGCGTCCATGAATATGGTCGGTGTCTTTCTTGGCACCATCCCCGGCATCGCAGATTCGATTGAGAAGATCATGCTTCTCATCGTTGCTCTCTCTGTGACGCCGATCGTTATTAAGAGCCTTTACAGCTACATTGAGGGAAAGAAAAAGGCCACGGCTGTGGAAACGTCCTAAGCGTTCCACAAACGTGGCCTATGTGGCTCAAGCTACGGAGCGTGGTGAGAACTTATTCCCGCGCCTAGCGGGTGGCATAGCGAGCAAACTCACCACGGAGGCGCGCATGGGTGACATAGATGGGCTCATTATCCACCGCAGTCTTGAACTCTTCTGTTAGTCCTGCCATGACAGCATCACGGGCTTCTGCGTGCGTGGCATGAAAGCTCATGACTTCACCGTCAACGACAGCCTCGCCGCGGCGCTTGACAACTACATACTCCGAGCCCTCTGGGGCTTCAATAACTTTGCGCTGTGCTGTAAAAGGGTCGAGGTAAGTAAAGGTTACCGTCATCCGGTGCTCCTTGGGTACGAACGGATAGGTAGGGGGGGACACGAGCTTCGTGGCCCATGTAACGCAATCTACTGTACCGTCCCAACAATCCCCAGTGGCGCCCTTTAATCGGAGAGCTTTCTCCCGACGCTTCACACCGCACTCAGTGTGTCTAGAAAAGGGGGTTAAGGGTCCCTTCAAAAGGACCCGGTTTCACTGCGTGATGAGCGTGAAACGAAAAGTCCCGAGCCATCGTATTCACGATGTCTCGAGACTTCACAGTGTGCCCGAGGGGGGACTTGAACCCCCACGTCCGTTAATAGGACACTAGCACCTCAAGCTAGCGCGTCTGCCATTCCGCCACCCGGGCTAGGGTGTTTGTTCAGCCTCTCGGCTGGGCACTCGCATACTGTATCCCGATTCGTGTGCACTACACAAATCGCCACGTTATTACGTGTTTTAAGCCCTCATTGAAGGGCTTAAAACACACCGATGGAAGTAGCGTGTGTGTCAGCAGAAGTCGGTGCAGCGACCAGTAGGGCGAGAAGCGAGGATCAACAGTCGTGTTGAGGACGTCAGTCAAATCTTCCGCGCTCAAAAGTGAAGTCCGGTACAAAGGAAATATGACTAGCAACACATCCAACAACAGTGCTTCCACTCCGAACTATGCTGCGGACGCTCGCTTTCCGGGCCCCGACCCCTACGCGCCGTTGGGAGACGTGCCCGCGTTCACCGTGACCTCTTCCGATATCGAGGAAGGCGCGGAAATTGCAGAGCGTTTCCGTGCACCGGAGAATGTGTCCCCGCAGCTGTCGTGGAGTGATGTACCTGAAGGCACTAAATCTTTCGCCGTCACGTGCTTCGATCCAGATGCACCAACCGGTTCCGGATTCTGGCACTGGGCAGCCTTCAACATCCCGGCGGATGTTCGTGAACTCCCGACAGGGGCTGGCGCTGTCGAAGATTTGGGTCACGAGGGCGTTATCAGCTTGCGCGGTGATTCTGGCCAGCGTGTCTACTACGGGCCACAGCCGCCGGCTGGTCATGCCCCGCACCGCTACCTCTTTGCGGTTCACGCGGTGGACGTGGAGAAGTTGGACATCGACCCTGATTCGACGCCCACTGTGTTGGGCTTCAACCTCTTCTTCCATACACTGGGCCGTGCAGTTACGTGGGGTTGGTACGAGGCTCATTAAGGATCCCCGTTAAACTCATCGCAATGAGTACTAAACCCGACTCCGAAGGAGTATCGATCCCGGCCGGCCTGCGTGTGGGCGGCGCGTTCGCCCTACTGGCCGCTGTGCTAGCGCTCTTCGGGCTTATTTCCATCTTCACGGACGGGTGGGGAGCCACCTTCGAATGGACGTGGCGACGCCTTGCCATCGTGGGCGCGGCGCTTTTGGTCGGGGCATTTAGTAGCCAGCGGCACGATCAACGTGGCAGTCGCGAACAAATCATTGCGCTGATTCTTGCCCTTGTCCTCATTGTCGCGAGCCGCGCGCTGCCGACTACGGTTCTGACAACGATGGGGCAGTACGTCGTGTTCCTCTACGCCGTAGGCGCGGCGTTGTGTGCAGCGGTTATCCGCCGCACTGTGCGTTAGTCAATCCAGCCCAAGCCAGATCCCACGGCCTCAGAGATGTTGCTCAGGCCGTGGTTGCGGATCTGCAGGGCAATGCCGCGATGAATATCGCGAATCCAGTCAGGTCCGCCGTAAATCATGCCGGTGTAGCCCTGCAGGAGTGACGCGCCAGAAGTGATACGCTCCCATGCTTCTTCCGGAGTGGAGATACCACCCACGGAGATGAGCACGAGCTTGTCACCGACGTGAGCGTTGAGCCGCTTGAGCACCTCGAGCGAACGAGCCGCTACTGGAGGGCCGGAAACTCCGCCTGCGCCCATGGCCGCTACCTCGTCCGCCGGGGTAGCGAGGCCCTCGCGGGAGATGGTGGTGTTGGTGGCGACGATGCCGGCGAGCCCGACCTCGACGGCCATATCCGCCACCGCATCGATATCTTCATCAGAGAGATCTGGTGCGATTTTTACGAGGACTGGACGCGACGTGGATTCCACGACTGCCTCCATGATCGGGCGCAGTGACTCCACTGCTTGAAGGTCACGCAAGCCCGGGGTATTGGGAGAGGAGACGTTGACCACAACGAAGTCCGACAGGTCACCGAGAACCGAGGCGCACTGGCGGTAGTCGTCCACAGCGCGCTCTGGGTCGGTCACCTTGTTCTTACCAATGTTGATTCCAACGACATCGTTATAACGGCGCTTACGAAGGTTACGTGCCGCATGAAGTGCACCTTCGTTGTTGAAGCCCATGCGGTTGAGGATGCCCTTGTCCGGCTTGAGTCGGAACAAGCGGGGTGCAGGGTTTCCCGGCTGTGCCTTCGGAGTTATGGTGCCCAGCTCGGCATAGCCGAAGCCCAACGGCGCCCACGCGTCCGGAGAGGCTGCGTTCTTATCAAAGCCAGCTGCAAGACCCAGCGGGCGCGGGAAGCGCACGCCGAACACTTCCTGTTCGAGGACCGGGTCGTTGACTGGAAGAACCTTAGCCAGCAGGCGGTTGGCTGGGCCAGCTGCCTGAAGTCCGGCAAGGCCACTGATGATGATGCCGTGGATGCGCTCCGGGCTCAGCCGGAACATCCCCTTGAGTGCTACCTGGTAGGCGGCGTGGCGGGCGCGGTCGAGCGCGGAATACTGCATGAAGAATCCTTCTGGTCCGTAGTTGCTGGTGGAAGTCTAAAAAGAGTGAAGCCGAGTGAGAAGCTCACAGCTAAGATGAGCTGAGCTTGGCATCGGTGATGAACTGGAGGCCGTCACCAGTGGCGGAGGCGGCGACCAGTGTGCCGTCACCAAGCACTGCGATATTCTGCGCACCCGCAACCGTCGCTACGCTCCCAACCAACTCCGGCACGCCGGTAGAAACTGAGTAGGCGTGGAGAAGGTTGTTGTCAGTCGTGGTGACCCACGCCAAGGTGCGCTCATTATCCCAGGCGACCGCCCACGGTGTGCCCTCGGTGTTACCAAATTGGTGCAGACGGATGACGTCGCTCGCTGTGTAGATAGCGACGCGCTTGCCCACAGTATCGGAAGCTACGACTACCGCACCGTCACCACCGGCGATCTGACCCACACCTTGACCAACGCGAAGGCGGCCACCGGCGCGATCTTTTTCCCAATCAAGCGACTGAATCGTTGAGTCTTGACGCAAGACGCGCACGATTCCGTCCGCCCCGTCGGGATTGGGTACGGAAATAAGCTGATCAGACCCGCCCTCCACAGAAATTTCGGTGGTGCGCTCGCCCTCCTTATAGACACCGATGGAAGCAGAATCCGCCGAGCCGACGAAGATTTCTCCAGTCGAGGCCTCAGCGGCCACCGTCACTGGGGTCTCCTCTTCCACCGCGAGTTCCTGTGGGGAATCCGGCTTCTGCGGATCAAACAGCAGGACTTTATCGCCGCAGGCCAAGACAAAGTGTTGAGGCGAAGCGGTGAGGTCCCCGCAGTGTTCAGAAACGTCAATGCTCGGTGCCTTCGACGACTCGAATTCCTCTTGGGTTCCTATGCTGAGAGTGTTCTTCGTACGTACAGCGAGTACATCGTCCAGCGCAGCGGTGTCTGACACTGCATCGAAGTCGACAACTTTACCCACCGGTTCCTGTGCCGCGGGGGAGTCGGCGGGCTCTGCTTGGCCATAGACGGCTGAGTTGGGATCTCCACCAACTCCCACCGTGGGATCGCACGCTGCAAGGGCAGACACGCTGGTGAGAAGGGCACAAGAAAGCAGAACTCGACTCATTTTCACGATTTCTCATCCTAGCAGTCAGCGTGGTGAAAGCTGGAAGCCGCAGGGCGCACTAGTAGGCTGTCGCGAGTGACTACAACAACAGCTTCTGACGCCATGACATGGATGCAGGTCATTGTCCTGTCTCTCGTTCAAGGCCTCACCGAATTCCTTCCCGTGAGTTCCTCCGGCCATCTGCGCATCGTCTCTACGCTTTTCTGGGGGCACGACGCCGGCGCATCCTTCACCGCCGTGATCCAACTCGGTACGGAGCTGGCCGTGATCGTCTACTTCGCCAGAATGATCTGGCAGATACTCAAAGGCTGGTTCATCGGCATAGCCAACAAGGACAAGCGCGGGCAAGACTACCGGATGGGGTGGATGGTCATCGTCGGCTCCATTCCAATCGGCATCCTCGGCTTCCTTGGTAAGGACCTCATCCGGGACAACCTGCGCAACCTGTGGATCACAGCATCCATGCTCGTGCTCTTTTCCTTCGTTTTTATCCTGGCCGAGCGCATGGGCAACAAGACCCGCAGCTTCGAAGAACTCACTATGCGCGATGCCATCGTGATGGGACTCTGCCAGTGCCTCGCTCTTATCCCCGGTGTGTCCCGCTCAGGTGGCACTATTTCAGGTGGTTTGTTCCTGGGCCTCGAACGCGAGGTGGCGACCCGGTTCAGCTTTCTCCTTGCCATTCCCGCGGTCATGGCGTCAGGACTGTTTTCGCTGAAAGACGCCTTCGGCCCCACGGTGGGCCAGTCCGCCACAGGTATGCAGCTGCTCGTGGGTACGAGCATTGCGTTCGTCGTGGGCTATGCCTCCATTGCGTGGCTGCTGAAGTTCGTGGGCAACCATTCCTTTGAGTGGTTCGCTGCCTACCGTATCCCCGTGGGCATCCTCGTCATGATTCTGCTGGCCTTGGGCGTGCTGGTGCCCTAAACGAGACCTTTTCGGAGCTCTCAATGGTGCCGGAGGCGCCATGGGACTGCGGCGCGCGTTAGGATTGTGGGCATGCATTCTTGGCCTGTTCCACACGTCGACTCCGTTCCTGGCGCACCCGTGCCGCTTCACCTGTATGATTCAGCTGACAAGTCTGTATCGAAGGTGAATATTGACGGGGATACAGCCACCATGTATGTCTGTGGCATCACCCCGTATGACTCCACGCACTTGGGCCACGCGGCAACTTATCTGACTTTTGATCTTATTTACCGTCAACTGTTGGATAACGGCTATGCGGTGAACTATGCGCAAAATATCACCGATGTGGACGATCCTCTGTTCGAGCGCGCGGAGCGCGATGGCGTAGATTGGCGTGAACTGGGTACCTCCCAGATCAATCTGTTCCGCTCCGATATGGAACTGCTCTCGGTGTTCCCACCTCAGCACTTCATCGGCGCGATGGAGGCCGTCGATGAGATCACTGTCATGGTGCAGGCGCTTCTCGACGTCGGGGCGGCCTACGTCGTCGACGACCCCGAGTACCCCGACATCTACGCCTCTATCGAGGCGACCGACAACTTTGGTTACGAGTCCAATTACTCGCGCGAGCAGATGGAGACATTCTTTGCGGAGCGCGGCGGTGATCCCGACCGCCCCGGCAAGCGTGATCCGTTGGATGCACTGATCTGGCGTGCCCACCGCGACGGCGAACCTGCATGGGAGTCTCCCTTCGGCCCTGGTCGTCCGGGATGGCACATCGAATGTTCTGCCATCGCCACCAACCGTTTGGGCTCCAGTTTCGATATTCAGGGCGGTGGTTCCGATCTGAAGTTCCCGCACCATGAGTTTTCTGCGGCTCATGCGGAAGCCGCACTCAAGGTGGACCGCATGGCGCAGTTCTACGTGCACACCGGAATGATCGGTCTTGACGGCACGAAGATGTCGAAGTCCCTGGGCAACCTTGTCTTCGTGCACAAGCTGGTGGAGGCAGGAATTGACCCCTCTGCCATCCGTCTGGGTGTCTACTCCGGACATTACCGCGGTGACCGCGATTGGTCAGATAGTGTCCTCAGCGCGGCGCAGGACCGCCTTGTGCAGTGGCGATCGGCCATGAAGACCCCGGGGTCTCTCGAATCCGTGCAAGCCGTCATCCACGACGTACGTGCGGCGTTGGCCGATGACCTCGATACACCGCGTGCACTGAAGGTACTGGATGGTTGGGCGGCCCACGCGGCCGACGGCGGTCCTGACGGTGAGCATGACGATGCTGCTGAGGCAGCTGACGTGATGCGTACAGCAGTTAATTCTCTGCTGGGCGTGCGCCTCTAAGGATCTTCAGGCATTATCTAGCTCATGAGCATTCGCGCAGAATTCCAGCCCACCGTTGACGAGTTCATCTCCAACCTTCAGTCCTTTGCTACTGGTGATTACCTTAAGGAAGACGAGAAGGAGTTTTGGGAGGCGCCGTTCGATGCCTCCGTCCTCCCGGAGCTACGAAAGATTCTGGAAAGTTTTCTCGATGACCTCGACAAGCTCCCGGACGATCCAGAGGGTTCCATCCTCAGCACCGCAGTTAAACCGTCGGTAGAAAATCTCGCGGCCTTCAACCGGAAGAATGCCGATGCTGTGCTTGAGCCGGAGGAAAAGGAAGAGCTCTCCGAGCTCATTCATTCCGCTTCGGCGGCCACCGGCGCCGATGACGTGGCCCTGTCCCAGCTACCGGAGCTGGACTTCTAATTGGCTGAGCAGACTGCACGTCCATCCGCGATCTTTTGGGACATGGATGGCACACTCACCAATTCTGAACCACTGTGGGAAGAAGCGACCTTTCACCTCTCGGAGAGCCTAGGGCGCCGTCTTACTCCGACAGAGCGCCTCGCTACTGTGGGTGCCACCTTTGAGGACACCCTCAACATCTGCGCAGATATAGCTGGCGTCACGTTGCAACCAGGTGATACCGAACGCTACCGTACGCTGATGTTCGACTACGTAAAGTCGCTCTTCGCCCAGCACCTCGAAATCTTTCCGGGTATTCCGGAGCTCCTTAGCGAGCTCAAGGATCAAGGCGTGCCCATGATGGTGACGACGAATACCGAGCGCTATGTCGCCGACTCGGCCATTGAGGCCTTGGGGCGAGAATATTTTGTGGACACAATCTGCGGGGATGAGGTACCTCGCGGCAAGCCGGCGCCGGACATGTATGCCGAAGCCGCACGGCGCTTGGGCCTGGAACCGGGGGAGTGCTTGGTCTTTGAAGATTCCGCCGCCGGAATGCGCGCGGCAGTTGATGCTGGCTGCGTCGTCATCGGGTTGCCCGAAGGAGACCACGTTGCAGTCCCTGCTGAAGCAACGGAGATTTCGCAGCTGCACTCTTCACGCCACCTTGACGGTGTGACCGCAGCTGACGTCCATGCTTGGTTTGCTCAAATCCGCACCTAGCCACTGACTCAAGAATTTCGGCTGGAGAGCAGAATTCTATGCACCTGTATGGAAGAATATGCACCTGTGAAGAATTTTGAGAGCCTGTTTGAGGAATTGTCCCGAAAGATCGCCGAGCGCCCCGAAGGGTCCGGCACAGTGGAGGCCTATGACAAAGGCGTTCACCATCTGGGCAAGAAGATCGTCGAAGAGGCTGGCGAGGTCTGGATTGCCGCCGAGTACGAGTCTGATGAGGAACTCGCCGAAGAAATGTCCCAATTGCTGTATTGGCTGCAGGTCATGGCCCACAAACGAGGCCTTAAGCTCGACGACATTTACCGCTATCTCTAGAAAGCCGCTCCCATGATTAAGATTGCTGTCCCCAATAAGGGTTCACTGTCCGAGTCTGCCCTCGAGATTCTTAAGGAGGCCGGATACAAAGGCCGTGGACACAATAAGTCCCTCAACGTCGTTGACGAGGACAACGGTGTCGAGTTCTTCTTCCTGCGGCCAAAGGACATCGCCATCTATGTTGCCCAGGGCGTATTGGACTTAGGAATTACCGGCCGCGATTTGGCCCAGGACTCCCGCGCTAAGTTCAACGAGGTTCTCGACTTGGGCTTTGGTTCCTCCACCTTCCGCTACGCGGCTCCGGCGGGTGAGGAGTGGGACGTCGCCAAGCTTGAGGGCAAACGCATTGCCACGTCGTATCCGAACGTAGTGCGCGACCACCTGGCCGCTCACGGCATTGAAGCCGAGGTCATTCGTCTCGACGGTGCAGTAGAGATTTCTATTCACCTTGGTGTGGCTGACGTCATTGCGGATGTCGTCTCTACCGGGGCCACGCTGCGCCAGCAGGGCCTCGAGCCCTTCGGCGAGCCAATCGTGACCTCTGAGGCAGTGGTCATCAAGCGCGCTGGGGAAGAGCTTAACGACGAAGAAAACGTCGTTCTTGGCCGCATTCGCGGCATCCTCAATGCCCGTCATTACGTGATGCTGGATTACAACGTTGCTGAGGACAAGCTCCCGGATGTTGAAGCGGTGACCCCAGGTCTGACTGGACCGACTATCTCCCCGCTGGCTCGCGAGGGCTGGGTCGCGGTCCGCGTTATGGTTCCTCGAAAACTCGCTAACCAGGTTATGGATAGCCTGTCTGGAATCGGAGCGGAAGCGATCTTGGCGTCGGATCTCCGAATTGCCCGATTTTAGGGGCACATTCCAAACATTTTATTCTGACTCCTAGCTACGATGGACGGTGTCCACCATCGTTCTTCGATTTATATGCAAGGAGTCAGCCATCATGGCAAAGTCCACTAAGAAGGATGCTCAGTCCGAGACCAAGGCTACGAAGTCTGAGGTTGAGGAGAAGGCCACCAACAAGGCCCCGAAGTCGACCACAACCAAGAAGACTCGTACTGAGACCGACCTTCTCGGCTCCATGGAAGTTCCCAACAACGCGTACTACGGTGTTCACACGCTGCGCGCTATTGAGAACTTCCAGATTTCCTACGTGACCATCAACACCATCCCGGACTTCATCCGTGGCATGGTTCAGGTTAAGAAGGCCACCGCAATGGCCAACCGCCGCCTCCACGTCCTGCCCAAGAAGAAGGCTGAGGCCATCATCTGGGCCTGTGACCAGATTCTGGAGGAAGGCCGCTGCATGGACCAGTTCCCGCTGGACGTCTTCCAGGGTGGTGCTGGTACCTCTCTCAACATGAATACCAATGAGGTTATTGCCAACCTGGCCCTTGAGCACCTCGGCGAAGAGAAGGGCGCTTACGACGTCATCAACCCGAACGATGATGTCAACATGTCCCAGTCCACCAACGATGCCTACCCGACGGGCTTCCGCCTCGGCCTTTACTACGCCATGGAAGACCTCATTGACCGCATCGATGCGCTGCAGGCCACGTTCCACTCCAAGGGCAACGAGTTCTACGACATCCTGAAGATGGGCCGTACCCAGCTGCAGGACGCTGTGCCGATGACCCTCGGTGACGAGTTCAAGGCTTTTGCCCATAACCTTGCTGAAGAGCAGGCCATTCTGCGTGACTCGCAGAAGCGCCTCCTCGAGGTCAACCTGGGCGCAACTGCTATCGGTACCGGTGTGAATACCCCGGCTGGCTACCGCCACCAGGTCACCGCCGCTCTGTCGGAGGTCACCGGTCTGGAGATCAAGACCGCCCGCGACCTCATTGAGGCCACCTCCGACTGTGGCGCCTACGTGCTTCTGCACTCCACCATCAAGCGCGCCGCCATGAAGCTGGCCAAGATCTGTAATGACCTGCGTCTGCTGTCGTCCGGTCCGCGCGCAGGTCTGGCGGAAATCAATCTGCCGCCGCGCCAGGCTGGTTCCTCCATCATGCCGGGTAAGGTCAACCCGGTTATCCCAGAGGTTGTCAACCAGGTCTGCTTCAAGATCTTTGGTAATGACCACGTCGTCACCATGGCCGCTGAGGCTGGCCAGCTCCAGCTCAACGTGATGGAGCCGGTTATTGGTGAAGCACTGTTCCAGTCCATCCGCATTATGGGCAACGCCGTGGACACCCTGCGTGAGAAGTGCGTTGAGGGCATTACCGCTAACGCCGATGTCTGCCGTGCTTACGTGGAGAACTCCATCGGTATCGTCACCTACCTGAACCCGTTCATTGGCCACCACAACGGTGACCTCATTGCTAAGGAGTCCCTGGAGACTGGCAAGGGTGTCAAGGAACTGGTCCTGGAGAAGGGCCTGCTCGACGAGGAAACCCTGAACCGCGTTCTGTCCGTTGAGAACCTGATGCACCCAGAGTTCCGCGGCCAGCTCTACATCGACGAATAGAGCTTTACATCTGCGCCAGTCCTTACTGGCGCAAAGTGCAAAGTGCGCTTGACAGCGCCTGTGCAGCCCTCTTGGTTTGCACGGGCGCTGTCTCCGTTTTCTCCTCATCGTGGCGTCTTCCGCGGGAAGAGAAGCACCTACTTACGGGTGTGTAAGTGGACACAATCGGGCGTAAATGTCCACTTTTGGGCGCGAATAGGGAAGAATAAAAATAGTCAAATGTCGTTCGTCGGCTCAACTCAGGCTTGACGCGACCCACTTCCTAACGTGCAGCTCTGCTGCAAAAATTGGAGTCACACAATGGTTGTTGTGCACATCATCATCGTCCTTGCGGCGATCTACTTGGGCGCCCGAATAGGCTCAATCGGCATCGGTATGGCTGGTGGCCTCGGCGTCCTTCTCCTCGGCCTGACTGGAGTGCCGATTACCCGCGAAGACATTCCCTTCGACGTTATCGGCATCATTATGACCGTGATCGCTGCCATCGCTGCTATGCAGCGCGCCGGCGGCATGGACTACTTGGTTTACTTGGCCGAGAAATTCCTTCGCAAGAACCCGAAGAGGATCACCTTCTACGCTCCGATTGTCACGTGGCTGATGACGGTGCTTGCTGGTACCGGCCACACGGCTTTCTCGACTCTTCCGGTGATTGTGGAGGTGGCCAAGGAAGGCAAGGTCCGCCCGTCCCGCCCGCTGTCCATTGCCGTGGTGGCCTCTCAGATGGCGATTTGTGCCTCGCCGATTTCTGCCGCCGTCGTGCTCTTAGCTTCGCTGCTTGAGCCACAGGGAGTGGGTTACCTCCAGATCTTGGCTGTGCTTCTTCCGGCGACCTTTCTGGCTATTTTCCCGGCTGCTTGGCTGGCTAACCGCTCCGGTGTGGAGCTGGAAGATGATCCCGTCTACCAGGAACGCAAGGCTCAGGGCCTTGTAAAGATGCCGCAGGGTTCTACCAACTACACCCCTGTCCAAGGCGCAAAGACCTCCGTCATCATCTTCCTTGTCGCTATCGTCATTGTCATGCTGTGGGCCACGCTGACCTCCTCCCAGGTGGGCCTGATTGAAGAGCCGACTCTGCCACGTAACGAGGCCATCATGACGGTCATGCTCACGGCAGCAACGCTCATCGTGATGGTCACGAAGATTGCCGCGGGCGATGTCCTCAACACTCCGGTGTTTAAGTCCGGTATGTCCGCCTGTATCTGTGTGCTCGGTGTTGCATGGCTTGGTACCTCCCTGATTAACCACTACATGGAAGACATCAAGGAACTCTCCGGTGAGGTTATCGCCTCTGCACCGTGGCTGTTGGCCGTGGTTCTCTTCTTCGCCGCAG
The DNA here is from genome assembly GCF_024586525.1 of Corynebacterium sp. BF-R-2. Taxonomy (NCBI): domain Bacteria; kingdom Bacillati; phylum Actinomycetota; class Actinomycetes; order Mycobacteriales; family Corynebacteriaceae; genus Corynebacterium; species Corynebacterium sp. BF-R-2. The sequence continues at coordinate 26,557 of NZ_JAMFTP010000013.1, forward strand.
CGCTCTTGTACTCCCAGGCGGCTACAACCAAGGCACTCATGCCGGCCGCCTTGGCTCTGGGCGTTAACCCGCTCACGGCCGTTGCTGCGTTCCCGGCCGTCTCTGCTCTGTTCATCCTACCGACCTACCCGACGCTCCTCGCAGCGGTTGAGATGGACGATACAGGCTCTACCCGCATCGGCAAGGCAGTGTTCAACCACCCGTTCATCATCCCGGGTGTCGTGAGCATCGTTCTGTCTATTCTCCTCTGTTACATCTTCGGCGCAGTTATCATTTAGTAGATACTCGCCGTGATCTACTATGGCCCCTGGGCGACCAGTGTCGACAGCCCACACTGGCCGCCGGGAAGGGCCTTTTGTCTACCTTTAGCCGCAATTTTCCGCACTCTGGCGCGCTAAACTGGTCGATATGAGTACACAGCCTTCTGACGTTGACATTGCCCAGGCTCACGAGCTCGAGCCCATCACTGACATTGCAGCCCGCGCCGGCATTCCCGATTCCGCGCTTATCCCGTATGGCCGCACGAAGGCCAAGGTAGATATCACGCAGATCGGCGATTTCCCTGAGAAGGGCAAGGTCGTCCTCGTCACAGGTGTATCGCCCACGCCGGCAGGCGAAGGCAAGTCCACTGTCCTGATCGGCCTCACTGACGCCTTAGCAAAAATCGGCAAGAAGGCCGTCGTGGCGCTGCGCGAGCCCTCCCAGGGCCCAGTCATGGGCATCAAAGGTGGCGCTGCTGGCGGCGGGTACTCACAGGTTGTACCGATGGAGGACATCAACCTCCACTTCACGGGTGACTTTCACGCCATCGCGGCGGCCACCAACACCTTAGCCGCCATCATTGACAACCACATCCACCAGGGAAATGCACTGAACATCGATCCACGCCGCGTGACGTGGCAGCGCTGTATTGACGTCAACGACCGCGCGTTGCGCAACGTTGTCACGGGATTAGGCGGCCCGGCCCATGGAGTTCCTGCCGAGACTGGTTTTACGATTACTGCGGCCTCGGAAATCATGGCCATTCTTGGTCTTGCCACCGATCTGGCAGATCTGAAGAAGCGCCTTGGTGACATCACCGTCGGATACACCTACGACCAGAAGCCCGTGACCGCGCGTGAGCTGGGCGCAGAAGGTGCCCTTACCGCATTGATGCGCGATGCACTCAACCCGAATCTGGTGCAAACGCTTGCAGGCACGCCCGCCTTCGTTCATGGTGGCCCCTTCGCCAACATCGCGCATGGCTGCAACACACTGCTAGCTACCCACACCGCGATGCGCTTTGGTGACATCGTTCTTACTGAGGCAGGCTTTGGCGCTGACCTCGGCGGCGAGAAGTTCATGGACATCAAAGCTCGCTTTGGTGACCTTGACGTGGCCGGTGCAGTTGTGGTGGCCACCATCCGCTCACAGAAGTACAACGGTGGCCAGCCTCGTGAAGAACTCACCACGGAGAACCTCGATGCCCTGCAGAAGGGTGTGGTCAACCTTGAGCGTCACGTGGAAAACCTCCGCAGTTTTGGTCTCACGCCGGTGGTGGCCCTCAACCTCTTCAGCAGCGATACGGACGCCGAGCGTGAGTTCATGCGCCAGTGGGCACAGGACATGGGCGTAGCTCTTGAAGAGGCCGATGTCTGGTCCAAGGGCGGCGATGGCGCCATCGAGCTTGCAGAGTTGCTGTTGGAGAACCTTTCGGAGGGCAGCTCACGGCAGCTTTATGACCCCGCGGAGGGAATCGAAGCCTCCATTAAAACCATCGCAACGACGATCTATCGGGCTGAGCGCGTGGAATATTCCAGCAAGGCGCTAAAGGATCTCAAGTACATCAAGGACAACGGCTGGGAAGATTTCCCGGTGGTCATCTCAAAGACGCAGTACTCCTTCTCTGATGATCCGAGCCAACTTGGTGCCCCTGAAGGCCACACCCTCCATGTGCGCGAGCTTCAGCCACGCACGGGTGCCGGCTTCATCGTGGCGCTTACCGGTGATGTCATGACCATGCCAGGACTGCCCAAGAAGCCAGCGGCTAACAACATCGACGTCGATGCCGAGGGCTCGATTTCTGGCCTGTTCTAGAACTGTCCTCTAGGTCGTTGTGTCCACTAGGCCGGTGTGCGATGAGCGCAGCGTCCTAGCCCGGCCAGCCGGGATACTCGGGTGGCGTGCCGCCGAAGGCAGGGCAGAGGTCCTGAAACGAGCACCAACCGCAGAGTTTCGATGTTTTGGGGCGAAAATCACCCGATTTACCGTCGCCTTCGATTTTCGCCCACAGCTCGCCTAAGTCGCGCTCGAAATATTCCAGTTCCTCGGGCCCCGGCGTGAGGAACATGGAGTCCAATACCTTGAGGTACATCAGACGCAGCTGCGTCGGGATGGTGTTAAAGAGGCGCCAGTACACAAGGGCATAGAAGCGCATCTGGAATTGTGCGTCGTGGGAATAGCGGGGGATAGGCTTCTTGCCAGTCTTATAGTCCACCACGCGAACCTCACCGGTGGGTGCCACATCCACGCGGTCGATGAAGCCGCGAACCGGAACTCCGTTGGGGAGGACGGTGTCGACGTACATCTCGCACTCATGGGCATCGAAGCCTTGCGGGTTCTCCATCTGGAAATAGCCCTTGACCAGCTCGCGCGCCTCCACGAAGAAGTCCAGCTCTTCCTCTTCCGGGACGAGCTCGCGCAGGTCAGGCGACTCTTTCAGCATGGAAGCCCACTCCGGCTTAATCATCTTGACTGCCACCGGATAATCGCGTTCCTCACGAGGCAAGTTGTGCATGTTTTCCAGCACCGCGTGAACCAGTGTTCCCTTAACCTGTGCCTTCGTCTTCGGCTCAGGCAGCTTGTCTATCGCTCGAAAGCGATAGAGCAGGGGGCACTGGTTGTAGTCGGAGGCGCGGGAAGGAGAAAGTGCTATTCGCTGTGGCATAATGCTCCTCAGCCTAGCGCATGCCGATATCAGCACTGCGATACACAATGCAGCAGACGCGCGTCTCCTCGGCATGGCAAGCTTGAAGGTATGACTACTAGGAAAACGACGGAAGATTTTCTCGACTTCATTGCTGCCAGCCCCTCCTCTTATCACGCTGCGGAGGAAGTAGCGCGCCTACTAACGGAGGCTGGTTTTAGCCGCCAAGAGGAGACTGATGAGTGGTCGGCAGCGCCAGGTGGGCACGTGATGGTGCGCGGCGGAGCCGTCATGGCTTGGTACGTTCCGGAGGGCGCTGGCCCGGACTCGGGTTTCCGGATCATCGGTTCCCATACCGATTCCCCGGGCTTGGCCCTGAAACCTACCCCGGATTTCGATTCCGCCGGCTGGCAGCAGGTTGCTGTGGAAGTCTATGGCGGCGTGCTTCTTCACAGTTGGTTTGACCGCGAGCTGACCGTGGGCGGGCAGGTCATGACGAAGGACGGCACTCGCCACCTCGTCAATACGGGGCCGTTGTTGCGCCTGCCTTCCCTGGCAATCCACCTTTACCGCAAGGATGAGTTCAAGCCTGACCGTCAGCGCCACATGCAGCCGGTGCTGTCCGTAGGGACTCCGGAGACGTCGGTTCTCGGGGTCGTCGGCAAGCAGCTCGGCATTTGCCCAGAAGACATCGCTTCCTTCAATCTCATTACTGCCGACGCCCAGCGCGGAGCGGTGTTTGGCGCCGGAGAGAAGCTCATCGCTGCTGGCAGAATGGATAACCTGTCCTCCGTCCATGCGTCGCTGCGGGCGCTGATATCGGCTGCTGAGCAGGCCAGCGTGGCTGATAATTCGAGCCACAACGACATCCTCGTCATGGCCGCTTTTGACCACGAGGAGGTCGGCTCCTCGTCACGTTACGGTGCTGGAGGGCCCATCCTGGGGGATGTGCTTACTCGCACCGCACGGGCACTGGGCGCCACTGAGGAGCAGCGTTTTCAGATGTTCGCTCGCTCCAGCTGCGTCTCCGCAGATGCCGCGCACTCGGTGCATCCCAACTACGCGGAGAAGCACGATCCCACTCATCACCCCATCATTGGCCAGGGGCCGGTGACCAAGATTAATGGCAACCAGCGCTATGCCTCTGATGCCCAGACTGTGTCGCTGTGGGAGGACGCGTGCCGCCGCGCTGACGTGCCTTTCCAGCGTTTTGTGGGCAACAATGACGTACCATGCGGTTCCACCATTGGGCCCATCTCTGCTACCCGTCTGGGTATCCCGACGGTCGATGTCGGAGTCCCGATGCTGTCCATGCACTCAGCACGTGAGCTGGTAGGTGAGCGTGACCAACTATGGCTCGGCCAGGCTCTTGAGGCATACTTGGTGGGTTAACCCCGTACCCCGCACTCTGTGAAAGGCCCTTGACGCTATGGCTTATTCTGGCCCCTTCAGCTACGGCGACCGCGTGCAGCTTACTGATGCTAAGCGCCGTCACTACACCATCATCCTCGAGGAGGGAGGCCAGTTTCATTCGCACAAGGGCATCATCAACCACGATGACATCGTGGGACTCGATGAAGGCTCGGTGATTGACTCCACCCTGGGCAGCTCCTTCCTGCTTTTCCGTCATCTCATGGTGGACCACGTGCTGTCCATGCCACGCGGTGCGGCAGTTATCTACCCCAAGGATTCCGCACAGATTTTGGTCGAGGGCGATATTTTCATGGGCGCCCGAGTGCTGGAAGCAGGCGCAGGTTCGGGCGCGCTGTCCATGACGCTCCTGCGCGCCGTGGGCCCCCAAGGCCACGTGTACTCCTATGAGGTCCGCGATGACCATTTGGAGTATGCCGTGGACAACGTCACGGAGTACTTCGGCGAGCAGCCAGAGTGGTGGAGCCCGCGCCTGGGAGATCTGGCTGATGTCAGCGTCGAGGATCTCGGGGGCCCGGTCGACCGTGTCATCCTAGACATGCTTGAACCTTGGGAGCATCTGGAAAAGGTGCGTGACGTCCTCATTCCAGGCGGTGTGTTCATGACCTACGTTGCCACCGTTCCGCAGCTGATGAAGGTCATGGAAGGCATTCGTGAGCTCAAATGCTTCACGGAGCCGAAGGCTTGGGAGTCCCTCGTGCGTGAGTGGAAGGTCGAGGGCCTGGCTACCCGTCCAGAGCACCGAATGAATGCCCACACCGCATTCCTCATTTGGACGCGCCGGCTTGCCGACGGCGTCACGCCGCCCCGCCCGCAGCGCCGCGCACGAAAGTAGGGGATAAGGCCCCCACCCGCGCGCTAGGGTGGATTCTATGAACGATGCCACCCACTCCTCCGAGCACACTCAGTTGCGCCGCCAGATAGACCAGCTTTCTGAACGCAACACCAAGCTCGCCGCTTTGTTGAAGGACGCGCGCGTCAAGCTTCAGCAGTTACTCGCAGAGGTTGATGCACTTGCAGAACCCGCGTCCACATACGGTGTTTTCTTGGGTTATTCCGGCCGCCCTCACGATTCGCGCCGCGATGCCGAGGTTTATACCAATGGGCGCGTCATGCGGGTGAAGATTTCTCCTAACCTCGAACCAGGCTCGCTCAAGGTGGGGCAGCAGGTGCGCCTCGGTGAAGGTTTCGTCGTCGTCGAGGCCTGTGCGCCCGTTAGCACTGGCTCGCTGGGAACACTTCAAGAACGCATTGGCACTGACCGAGCGGTGGTGACCAATTCCGCGGGCGAGGAGCAGGTGATCCTGTTAGCTGCAGACTTGCGTGATACCGTCCGTGCCGGGGACACACTGCTCATCGAGCCGAAGTCAGCCGTGGCTTCGGAGCGTGTCCACAAGACAGAAGTGGCGCAGCTGACGTTGGAGGAAGTTCCCGATGTTTCTTACGAGGACATTGGCGGCCTTGATGAGCAGATATCCCAAATCCGCGACTCCGTGGAGCTACCCTTCCTGCACCCGGATCTGTACCGTCAGTTCGATCTTCAGCCACCCAAGGGCGTGTTGCTCTATGGCCCTCCAGGCTGCGGAAAGACTCTGATTGCCAAGGCCGTGGCTCATTCGCTGTCTGCCTCCCTGGGCGCCACTGCGCCCAGCTATTTTCTCAACGTTAAGGGCCCAGAGCTACTCAATAAGTTCGTGGGCGAAACGGAGCGACGTATCCGCCTCATCTTCGAGCGAGCGCGCGAGCTGGCCTCCGAGCAGACCGCGGACGGGAGCCAGCGTCCAGTCATTATTTTCTTCGACGAGATGGAGTCCATCTTTCGCACCCGCGGTTCCGGTGTGTCCTCCGACATGGAAACCACCGTGGTTCCGCAGCTTCTCACGGAGCTGGACGGCGTAGAAAAGCTCAACAACGTTATCGTCATCGGTGCTACCAACCGTGAAGAACTTATTGATCCGGCCATCATGCGTCCGGGTCGTCTCGACATCAAAATCCGTGTCAACCGTCCAACCAAACAGGGAGCGCGAGAAATCTTTGCCCGTCACTTCCCAGACTCGGTGCCGCACCAAGGCGAGCTTGACGCGCTCATCGATGACGCGGTGGAGGACCTGTACGCTGACCGGCCCTTCGTCAAGTTGCGCTTCGCCAACGCGGAGCCGCGCGTACTGCATTACCGGGACTTTGTGTCCGGTGCGATGATTGCCAATATCGTGTCCCGCGCAAAGAAGCTGGCTATCAAGGAAGCCTTGACAGCAGCCGACGGCTCGGTATCAGGTATTACCGCAGCGCACCTTCATGAGGCTATTGCCGCCGAGCAAGCAGAATCAGAGTACGTACCCACTTCCGCGAACCCGGAGGAGTGGGCCAAGATCGTCGCCGGAACCTCTGTGGGGGCACATGTCACCGGTGTTGAGTTGATGGGAGCGTAGACATGGGAAGAATGAAACGCGTACTTGGTACTGAGACCGAATACGGCATCTCGACGCCATCGAATCCCGCCTTGTCACCCATCGTGTCCTCTACGCATGCCGTCGTAGCCTATGCTGCGCTGCACACGGGAGCGCGCTCCCGGTGGGATTTCCGTGAAGAACATCCCTTGCGTGACAGCCGCGGTTTCGATCTCAAGCGCTATCACACCGTGCCTGTCGTAGATCCGAACGCCATCGGTGTTGCCAACGTGGTCACCGCCAATGGCGCGCGCTTTTACGTCGATCATGCGCACCCCGAGTACTCCTCACCAGAATGCACCACGGCCTGGGAAGGAATGCTGTATGATGCCGCGGGGGATCTCATCCTACGCCGAGCGGCGGAGGCCGTCACTAAGCTCACCGCACAAGGTACGTCCGTGTTGGCCAACCACGATCCGTGTCCGCCTCTGAAGTTCTACAAGAACAATGTCGATGGCAAAGGCGCTTCTTACGGTAGCCACGAGAACTATCAATACTCCCGCGACACCAATTTTGAGGACATCGCGCAGGGACTCATTCCTTTCTTCGTGACCCGCCAGGTGGTCACGGGTGCCGGCCGCATGGGTCTCGGTGCTGACGGCGAAGAGGCAGGGTTTCAGATCTCGCAGCGCGCAGACTACATCGAAACCGAGATTTCCCTGGAAACTACTCTCAACCGCGGCATCATTAATACCCGCGATGAACCGCATGCGGTGGCTGAGGACTACGGACGTCTGCACGTCATCATCGGGGACGCCACCATGTCCCACACCTCGACGTTGCTCAAACTCGGCATGACCGCTCTAGTTCTGGATGCTATCGAGGACGGCGTGGACTTTAGCGATCTGCGCTTGGCGGAACCGGTGGCAGAGGTCCAGCGCGTTAGCCGCGATCTCACCTTGACCCACGAGCTGCAGCTTGTCGACGGCCGCCGCCTCACCGCCCTCGATATCCTCGCTGCCTATCGCGAACGCGTCACTGCTACTTCTCCTGCAGAGGAAAAAGTTCTTGACGCCTGGGATGAGGTGGTGGAATTGCTTGCCGAGGATCCACTCAAAGCCGCTCATCTGTTGGATTGGGTGGCCAAGTATCGGCTCATCAAGGGCTATGTGGACCGTGGTCTCGCAGCTGATGATCCCAAGCTCGCTCTCATTGATCTCCAGTACACAGACATCGATCCGGCAAAGTCTCTGCATCATGCATTGGTGCGCAAGGGCCAAATGCGCACGCTTGTCAGCGACGATGAGCTCACCCGTGCGGCCGATAACCCGCCGAACGATACCCGCGCCTATCTTCGCGGACGTGCCACCCAAAAGTTTGGTGACGATGTCCTCGCCGCTTCCTGGCAATCGCTGACATTCCGCATAGGACCGGAGGACGGCGCTCAATCCGGTGCCGCCTCTGTGGCGCTGGATGAGACGACGAAGCTGGGGGAGGGCGACGTCGGCGCTGTGCTCGATTCCTCAGCAACCGCCGCGGAGTTCATTGACGGACTCCGCCAGCTGGGCGTCACCATCGAGTACCCTACGTTGTATTAAGCACGGTATGAAGCACGAATGGCTTCTCGCCTCAGCTTTAGCTCTTCACCACGCTTGTAGCTCATGAAAGGAGCATTCACCATGAGTGGAAACCAGTCCCAGGTCAACGCCGGCGGCGGCGGCAACTCGAACGATAATGCCGAGGAGTTCGACGCCGGGCAGGTCAGCATCAACAGCGCAGGCACCGACGATCTTCTCGATGAGATTGATGGCCTTCTAGAGTCCAATGCCGAGGAATTTGTGCGTTCCTACGTGCAAAAGGGTGGCGAATAGGGGTGGATCAGTTCTCCGGTAACGCCCCCGTCTACGCGCGGCGCATCATGGGCATCGAAACCGAGTACGGCATCACGGCTTCCACGGCTGCTGGACAACGTGCGATGTCCCCAGATGAAATCGCCCGCCTCCTCTTTCGTCCCGTGGTTGCGAAGTATTCATCCTCAAATATCTTCGCTGCCAACGCCTCCCGCCTGTACCTCGATGTGGGATCCCACCCGGAGATTGCTACTGCCGAGTGTGACAGCCTGAGCCAGCTCATTGCCTATGAACGTGCCGGTGACCGCATGGTGGACAGCATGGCGCGGCAGGCCGAGGACACTCTGGCCGCCGAGGGTGAGGAGCGCGCGGTGTACCTGTTTAAAAACAACGTGGACTCCGCCGGTAACTCCTATGGCTGCCACGAGAACTACCTCATCAGCCGCCACGTCGTGCTTAAGGACCTCGGCCAGGCTCTGCTGCCCTTCATGATTACTCGCCAGCTCATTTGTGGTGCGGGCATGATTCAGAAGTCTGCAGGTGATGAACCGGCTCGCTTTGTGCTCTCCCAACGCGCCGACCAGGTATGGGAGGGTGTATCTTCGGCAACAACCCGCTCGCGCCCCATCATTAATACCCGGGATGAACCGCATGGAGATTCCAAGCGTTTCCGCCGAATGCACGTCATCGTGGGTGACTCCTCCATGGCTGAGCCCACCGTGGCGCTCAAGGTTGGTTCCACATTGCTCATGCTCGAGATGCTTGAGGCAGGCTTTGACGTTCCTCACTGTGCTGTGCAGCACCCGATTCACCACATTCGTGACATTGCGCTCGATCCCACGGGCAGTACGCGGCTGCCGCTCGCCGATGGTTCTACTGCCACTGCGCTCGAGGTGCAGCAAGCTCTCTGCGCAGCAGCGCAGCGCTGGCTTGATTACCGCGAGGATGCCGGCACGCCTACCGCGGAAATGGCGCGCGTCGTAGACCTCTGGCAGCGCATGCTCACGGCAATCGAGTCCCAAGACTTCTCTGGAGTGGACCGCGAAATTGATTGGGTTATCAAGCGCAGCCTGCTTGAACGCTACCGCGCGCGCCTGGGAGGGGAGTGGGCCCACCCCAAATTGGCACAAATCGATCTGACCTACCACGATATCCGTCCCGGCCGGGGGCTTTTCAGCGTGTTGGAACAGCGTGGGATGGTGAAACGCTGGATTGATGACGCGACCATCGAGGCTGCCGTTGATAACCCACCACAGACAACCCGTGCCAAACTGCGCGGGGAGTTCCTTGCAGCTGCCCGCCAACTTGATGCCGCTGTGACGGTGGATTGGACGCGGATGAAGGTCAACCGGCCAGAACCTATGACGGAGGAGTTCTCCGATCCCTTCGTATCCGAGGATCAGCGTTTGGACGGGTTGTTAGACTATATGCGTTCACACCACGGCGTTTAGCACGAAGGAGCCTGCCACCATGGCGTCAGCTGACCGCACCGCACACCGGGCTCCGGCCTGGGACACAGCCGTTGAAAGGCTCACCAACCTCACTTTCGCTCTTCATGGAGCCGCCCACCAAGGCGGTGTCCCTGACCGCAGCGCTGCATGGATCCGAACTCACGTTGAGGGTTATCAGAGGAAGAGCGATGAAGCCTTTAGCAAGCAGCTGTCCCGCGACATCGTAACTCTGCAGCGTGCGGGTGTTCCCGTCGTTCACACCAGTGGGCCAGAAGGTCCGCTCTACCGGCTTAACCCTGAGGATTACCAGCTACCACCTGTGGATTTCACCCCCGAAGAAGCCATGGTTCTGGGTGTTGCCGGGGGCATTGGCACGCCCGGTGGGTTGAGCGATTTCAGTCTTTCGGCATGGACCAAGATCGCAGCTTCAGGTGCGTCGCGCGATCTTTCTGGGGCTCCGGTGTATACCGCAGTCAATGACATGACAAAACTCAGTCCGGAGCTGGTGAAGGCAATTATCACCGCGGTACGGGCCGGAGTGCGCATCTCCTTTGATTATTACCCTACGCCGGCCTCCGAACCTATACGCCGCCTCATGGACCCGTGGGGGTTGGTCAACCACCGTGACCGTGTTTACCTCGTTGGCTGGGATGCTGACCGTGAAGCACCACGCACGTTCCGCGCCACGCGCATCGACAACGTTCGCCGTTCCCGCCAGGAAGCCACGCATCTGGAGCCAAGTGCACCACTACAAGACCTCGTTATCGCCGCACTGGATCGGGGTGAAACCATCAGTGCCGTTCTCAACGTGCCGGAAGGCCAAGCAGCCGAGCTCGTCGAGGCGGGAAACCGCCGCAACGATGGCCTGCTCGAGCTCACAGACGTTCAGCGCGATTGGCTGGTTCGTACTGCCGCTGGCTACGCGCCCGATGTCATCGTGCTTGAGCCTGAGGAGATCCGCGTCGACATTCTTAGCCTTCTGCGCGGTGGCAGCACTGAGGAGGGGCCCCATGACTGATCACTCACGTAAGCTGCAGGCGCTCGTTCGCTCGCTCAATCTCATTCCGTATCTGCGCAACCACCCGGATCTCACCCCGATGGAAGCGGCAGAGGATCTCGGCATGACCCCAGCGGAGCTGAAAGATGCCGTGGATAGACTTTTCTGCTCAGGCGTGGGGCGTAATACCGAAGAACTCATTGACTTAAGCTTCAGCTACCGCGATGGCATTGAGATCTACAACGACCAGGGCTTAACCCAGGCACTGCGCCTTACTCCGACGGAGGCCGGGGCGCTGTTGCTGACGCTTGAATCTCTAGAGGCAATGCCAGGGCTTGTCGACGTCTCCTCTGTCCATTCCGCCGCCGCCAAGCTGCGCGACATCATGGATGAGAAGACCGCTGCTATCTATGACTCTCTCGCCGCAACTGACCCGGAAGAATCCCAGGTCCAAGCGGCATTGGCAGGAGCTATAAACAACCACAAGCAGGTGCGCTTCACTTACTGGAGTATGTCCTCCAACCGCACACGCGAGCGTACTGTGCACCCCGCTCGTATCTTCATCGTGGACGGTGAACCTTACCTCGTGGCCTGGGATGAGTCCGCCGGTGGAGAAGCGACGGGAGAGCATCGCACCTTCCGTCTCGACCGTATGAAGGACGTGGAGGTGCTGGACGCACCGGCAACCCCGCACCTCCGCGAGCTAGACTTCAACCCTGATTCACCGTTTGGTCTAGATCACACTCTCACCGCTGAGCTCGAGATTCACCAAGAGTTCACCTGGCTAGCAGAGCACTATGACATCACCCTGGGTAAGGACCTTGGAAATGGCCTCATAGCTGCAACGATGCCGATTGGCTCTGAGGCGTGGTTCACCCGTTTTGCGCTCGGCCAAGGCGATAGGTTGCGGGTTACTGGCCCTGCAAAGCTCGTCCGCGCTATTTCGCAGCATAGAAATCGCGCCATCGAGCGTTATACTCAACTCCCAGATTAAGTGCTCTCCGCGTGCGCTCGTTGCGAGGTGTTCTCCACATCCGTAACACGCACCACCGACTATGAAAGAAGGGGCTTCCCCATGACTGTGGGACCTTTGGAAATCGGCCTTGTCGTCCTCGTAATCGTGCTGCTCTTCGGCGCTAAGAAGCTTCCGGAGCTCGCTCGTTCCGTGGGTCGTTCCATGCGCATCTTCAAGTCCGAGGTCAAAGAAATGAAGGACGAGAACAACACCGCTGACGGTCAAGGCCAGATCGCTGCCGCTAAGAAGAACGACGAGGACTTCTGGAACAGCCCGGAGATGCAGCCGCGCTCCACCAAGCCGGTAGACGGCACCCAGAACTAAGCACCATTCACGCCATCTTTCTGCCTGAGAGGGGAGGACGTGTGCCTTGAGCGATATGCGCACACCATCTGCTACAAGTAAACCCACGAGCAGGCAGAAGTGGACCTCAAAGCTACGGCGCAAGCCGAAAAACCCAACCGGGGAAATGACCTTAGTGCAGCACCTTCAGGAGCTGCGCAAGCGCATTGTTATCTCCTTGCTCGCCCTGATAGTGGGCACCATTCTTGGCTTTCTGTGGTACCAGCATTCACCCTTCGGATTATCACCGTTGGGCGAAATCCTGCGTGGCCCGTACTGCTCTTTGCCAGAAGAGCGCCGTATTTCCTTTAGCGCAGACGGTGAATGCCGTCTGCTTGCTACCAGTCCTTTTGAGATGCTTCTCCTGCGTCTGAAGGTTGGTGCTCTCGCCGGTGCGGTGCTTGCCTCCCCAGTGTGGCTCTATCAGATTTGGGCCTTTATCGTGCCCGGGCTGCACAAGAACGAGCGCCGCTTCACTTTCTTCTTTGTCTCCAGCGCCGTGGTTCTCTTTGTTCTCGGTGCCGTTCTGGCGTACTTCATCCTCTCGGTGGGACTGGAGTTCCTCATGGGGATGGGTGAGGAGTTCCAGACCGCAGCGCTCACCGGTGAGCGCTACTTCTACTTCCTGCTCACTCTGCTCATGATCTTTGGCGTGAGCTTCGAAATTCCGCTGCTCATTGTCTGCCTCAACCTTATCGGTGTGCTGGAGTACGAGCACGTCAAGGACAAGCGCCGCATCATCATTGTGGTCATCATGATCTTCGCAGCCGTGGTGACTCCAGGACAAGAACCTTTTTCCATGCTGGTGTTGGCCCTCGCGCTCGTCCTGTTGGTGGAGATTGCCTTCCAGTTCTGCCGAATCCACGATAATCGCGCTCAGCGTGAACGTCCTGCGTGGATGGACCTCGATGATGAAACGGCCTCGCCGTTGGGCGAGGGCCCCGGGGGCATTGGCACGCCGACTCCAGTCGAGGCCCCGACGAGTGTCTCTGCCTCCGCTGCACCAGTAAGTAGCCCATCTCCACGGACCACGGGGGCGTCGCCAAGCACCAGCACCGCTCCGCGCACCACGCAGCCGCCACAGGGCGGATTCTTCGATGACGTCCTTTAAGGACATACTCGTTAAAGCCGACCTGGCAAAGGCACTGACCGCGTTTCTCCTCGCGCAGCGGTCACCGACTGCGCCGCGGTAACGCTGGGCAGGTACCCTGGGTGCTTATGACATTGACGCATCTGGACGAGTTCACCCGCGCCCTGCCGTACTCCCTGGATGACTTCCAAATCGAGGGTTGCCAAGCCGTCGAGGACGGCCACGGCGTGCTGGTGTGCGCGCCTACTGGTGCTGGTAAAACCATCGTCGGCGAATTTGCGGTCTCCCTTGCGCTGAGCCAGGGCACCCGCTGTTTCTACACCACGCCGATTAAGGCACTGAGTAATCAGAAGTACCACGACCTCGTCGAAGCCCATGGTGAAGACGCCGTGGGCCTGTTGACAGGTGATGTCTCTATCAACTCTTCCGCAGACATCCTCGTGATGACCACTGAGGTGCTCCGCAACATGATTTACGCTGGCTCCGGTGCACTAGAGCGGCTTACCCACGTGGTCATGGATGAGATCCACTTCCTTGCGGACGCCTCGCGCGGTGCAGTCTGGGAGGAGGTAATCCTCAATCTTGATGAACACGTCTCCATCATTGGCCTCTCCGCCACCGTGTCGAACTCGGAGGAGTTTGGACGTTGGCTGAGCACCGTGCGCGGTGATACCACTGTCATCGTCAGCGAGAACCGCCCCGTTCCACTGGACCAGTGGATGATGGTGGGCCGCAAGATTTACCCGTTGTTCGAACCGAATTCTGGCGGTCAGGTCAACGCGGAGCTTGCCCGGCGCATCGAGCGCTTGGAGTCGGGGGAGCGCTCGGCTGGTAGCTCTTCTGACGCCTACGAGAATAAGCGAGCCAGCTTCCGCTCGCGGGCACGCCACAAGGGCGGGGGTCGTGGCAGGCACGGTGACCGCAACGGTGGCGGTCACGACAGGCGTAGTGGTGCACCCCGTGCACAGGACCGCTATCGCCCGCTCGGCCGCCCAGAAGTGCTCAAAGAGCTGCAGTCCATGAACATGCTGCCGGCAATTACCTTCATCTTCTCCCGTGCAGGGTGTGACGGGGCGCTCTACCAGTGCTTGCGCTCGCGCATGGTGCTCACCTCCCCGGAGGAAGCGACGGAGATCAAAGCCATCGTGGATAAAGGTGTGGAAGGCATCCCCGAGGAGGACCTCCAGGTTCTGGACTTCAAGCGCTGGCGTGAAGCTCTGTCGCGTGGGTTCGCTGCTCACCACGCAGGCATGCTTCCGGCATTTCGGCATATCGTTGAGGAGCTCTTTGTCAAGGGTCTCGTCCGAGCCGTGTTTGCCACTGAAACCCTTGCCCTCGGCATCAACATGCCTGCCCGCACCGTGGTGTTGGAGAAGCTCATCAAGTTCAACGGCGAAGCGCACGTTGACCTCACGCCAGGCCAATACACGCAGCTCACTGGTCGCGCCGGCCGCCGTGGCATCGATACGCAAGGCAACGCGGTGGTGCAGTGGGCGCCGGCCATGGACCCCCAGGCGGTGGCCGGCCTTGCCTCAACGCGTACCTACCCGCTGATTTCTACGTTTGAACCCGGCTACAACATGGCCATCAACCTGTTGGGGATGCTGGGATTCGAAGAATCCCTGCGCCTGTTGGAGAAGTCCTTTGCCCAGTTCCAGGCAGATGGCTCCGTGGTGGAGGAGACCCGTGAGATCGAGCGCGCTGAGCATCGCGTTCGCGAACTACGCGCACAGCTCGACGACGCGATTTCTCATTTAGCACCACCCACCACGGATGGTGAGGATGCCGCGGAGGTCCTTATGGACTACATGCGGCTGCGCCACGCCTTGAGCGATGAGGAAAAGGCAGCCCAAGCCAACAAGAAGAATGAGCGCCGTAAAGAAGTCGCCGCTGTTCTCGCGCGTCTCCAGGTCGGTGAGGTTATCGCCATCGCAACAAGGAAGCGCCCCACGTTAGCCGTCGTTATTACCCCTGCCAACCAATCTGCTGACCCCCGCCCATGGGTGACCACAGAATCGGGATGGTCCGGGCGTATCGACGCCGAGGGCATTGAGAATCCTCCCATCTCCGTCGGCCACATGAAACTGCCGCGCGCGGCGCAGAAGAATCCGCGCCGCCACACCAAGTACGTTCAGGATGCCTTCAAGCGGGACTTTTATAAGCGTCCGAAAAAGATGCGCACTGCGCCGCGGAATCGCCCCAACAGGAAGGTAGGGGAGTTGCGTGACGCCATCCGCCAACACCCGGTTCACCACTGGCCGGCAACTGATCGAGAGCAACTTGCTGGTGTAGCCCAGAAACTTGCCCGCCGCGAGCGCGACTTGGCCAAGCTCGAAGCCAAGGTAGAGCGTGCTACCGACACCCTCGGCCGCACCTTTGAGCGCATTGTTGATCTACTCTCTGAAATGGACTACGTGGAGTTTGAAGGCTTCGGCGAGGACCGTGAACCAGTGATCACTGATGAGGGCGAACGCCTTGCCAAGATCCATTCCGACTCGGATCTCCTCGTAGCGCAGTGCCTGAAGCGCGGTATCTGGAATGACTTGGATCCCGCGGAGCTGGCAGGTGTGGCATCGCTGTGTGTCTTTGAAAATCGAAAGGCCACACGCGGTGAACCCGGTGCAGCCACGGATCCCATGGCAGATGCCATGGAGGCCACCTGGCGTATCTACACCGAGCTCGTGGCGGATGAGAGGCGCCACAACCTTCCGCAGACGCGTGAGCCGGAACCTGCTTTCGCACTGGCCATCCATCAGTGGACCGCGGGCGCGCCGCTGGCCTACTGCATGGCCGCGGCCAACGAAGCTGGCGCCGAGCTCACCCCCGGTGACTTTGTGCGCTGGTGCCGCCAGGTAGTGGACCTGCTTCAGCAGGTGGCCAAAACCGGCTACGAAGAGGACATTCGCCGCAATGCCCGGCGCGCCATCGATGCTATCCAGCGCGGTGTCGTCGCCATCGGCGCCTAATCCCACCCCAAGGCTCAGTTCACGGCTTCTCGGGCCGGGTCTCATGTTCATCCGCCCCTGCAAGGAGCGCGGTCGCAGCAGCCACGAGTGCTGGGCGGTGTGTACCAACGAGTGCGAGCGTGGCAATGCGCAGGTTCTTCCCGAAGGGGTTGAGTATGAGCGCTTGGGTACCCACGACATCATCGCCCACCAGTGCCGGTCCGCCGGAATCACCTTTCACCGCGGGCACTGTGTTGAACACCATGCCGGCGGGGGAGACGGTCGTCCGAAAGTCAACGGACCATATGCGGAAGAAGGGCATGAGAAAGCGCCCTCGGCGTTGTTGGGCGCGCCGAGCCTTACCGCCGTAGCCCCACGTCAGAATCTCCTCGCGGAAGCCTGGGGTCCGTGTGTCCAGCCCCGGCACATCACGGGGAGGAGCTGGGCTGTCCAGCAAGCACAGGGCCATGTCTGTGCCATCAATGGTGCGCACGGCTGTGAGCCTGCGGTTGAATCCGCCGCTAACTTTGTAGTGGTCCCCTTCCTCAATCCCATCACGGAAAAAATGAGCGCAGGTGAGCACCAGCTGGGCGCGGAGCTGCGGGCGGGGTAGAAGGGAGGCGTCAACAAGCACACCCGAGCAGTAGCCCTGTCGGGTGCGGATCTTGACGGCAGCGGGATGAGGCTCCATGAACTCCAGCCTAACGAGGAGCCCGCGTACAGCGCGGTAGGCTGGCGGGCATGACTGATTATCCTTCCCGCCTTCAGCGCGCCCGTGAGGCAGTGGCTGCCCAAGGAATCGATGTTGCACTGGTAGGCACCGGTGCCGAGTTTGCTTATCTCACCGGTTCCTGGGTGTCCTCCCATGAACGTTTGACCTGCCTAGTGATTCGCCCTGATGCTGAGCCAGTTATCGTGGCTCCCCGCACGGATATCGAATCCCTTGAGGGCGTTGCTGCCCGTTTGCGTGGTTGGAGTGACGGCGAGAATCCCTACGCACTGGCGTTAGAGGGGTGCACTCCGCGAAAGGTGGCGCTGGGTTCAACCCTGACGGCCGATCACGTGTTGCGTTTCCAGGAAGTGCTTGATGGCTCTTCCTTCGTTCTCGCCACCACCGCCCTCGCTGATCTGTTTACGCGCAAAGAGGACGAGGAGATTTCGGAACTGCGCCACGCCGCACGAGCGATCGATGCGGTACATGCGCAGGTACCTGGACTCTTGCAGCCTGGAGGTACCGAAGCCGAGGTTGCCGAGGACCTTCGGACCCTCATCTTGCGAGAGCACACGTCGGTGGATTTCATCATCGTTGGTTCCGGTGCCCACGGCGCGAACCCGCATTATGACTTCGGAGAACGCATTCTTGCAGCAGGGGATCCGGTTGTCGTCGACATCGGAGGTACTGTGCCCTCGGGTTATCACTCCGATTGCACGAGGACTTATGTCGTAGGCGGCGATCCAAGTGCTGCACCAGAGGATTTTCTGGAGGCTTATGCGGTGCTGGAGCAGGCCCAAGCTGCCAGCCGTGCCGCCATCCGCCCGGGAGCGACCGCCCAGGACATTGACCGCGCCACCCGTGAGGTCATTGAGGAAGCTGGCTGGGGAGAGTTCTTTACGCACCGCACTGGCCACGGTATCGGGCTCTCAACCCACGAAGAGCCTTTCATCATGGCGGGAAACAGTTTAGAACTAGCTGCGTCTATGGCCTTTTCCATCGAGCCGGGCATCTACGTGCCCGGGAAATGGGGAATGCGCTTGGAAGATATCGTGGTGACCACTGAGGATGGTTATGAGTCCCTCAACCAGGCACCGAGGGAGCTGCGCTAATGGGAGCACTGCTCATTCTGGGTGGACGCAGCGACATAGGTGGCGAACTCGCCCGCAGGCTCTGCCAGGGCCGCCCGGTGGTGTTGGCTGCGCGTGGTGAGCAAGGCATGGAAGCCCTCAGCGAGGAACTCGTTCATGCCGGGGCAACCGCCGTCCATACACTATCTTTTGATGCCACCCAGGTAGACCAGCACCGCGAAGTAGTGGCACAAGCTGCCCAGCTGGCCGGCGAGGAGATCACAACCGCCGTGGTGGCCTTCGGCATCTTGGGGGATCACAACCGCGCAGAGCACGATGAAGCCCACGCTTTCGATATCGCGCTGGTGGACTATGCAGCGCAGGTGTCCATGCTCACCGTGCTAGCTGATGTCATGACGTCGGGCCACATCGTCGCCTTTTCCTCCATCGCTGGATGGCGAGCCCGCCGCGCCAATTATGTGTACGGCTCGACCAAAGCCGGACTCGATGCCTTCTGCCAAGGGTTGGCTGATCGTCTCCACGGCAGCAATCTTGCCCTCATCACTGCACGGCCAGGCTTCGTTATCGGTTCTATGACCAAGGGAATGAAACCTGCTCCGTTGTCCGTTACGCCAGACAGTGTGGCTGAGGCAGTAACGAAGGCTATCGAGTCGGGAACCCAGTCACGGACCGTGTGGATCCCTCGTGCGCTTCGGCTCCTAGCCTGGGTCATGAAGCTCGTGCCGCGTCCCATCTGGCGGCATATGCCGCGCTAATCCTGAAGGTGCGGCGAGTTCACGTCGAAGATAAAGCCCCGCGGGGCAAGCACCCGCAGAACAACGTCGGCATCGCCATCGGCAAGGTCGTGGATAACGAGGCCGCGCCACGGAGTGACAGTGACCGGCACATCGAGCTGTGCAATCAGTCCGGCGTATTCACCCGGCAAAGCGCCCTTGTGGAGACCCGCGCCCAGATCGACTCGTCCTTCGGCAGTGTGCTCGGTAAGCCAACCAATTGGTGCGGGGTGCAGGGATGCCGCTGCCTCCGCTGCCGAATCTGAAGTAGGGCTATCTACCTCATCTATGGTCTTTAGGAGAGCGGTGATGAGGTCGGGGAGGGCGTCGTCAAGCGCAAGCTCCTCGCCTTTTACCTGACCTGCCTCGATGAGGCGAACAACCGTCGAGTCCTCAGGTGTGCGCAGCTGCAAGCCAGTGGACACGCCCTGGCTGAGGATGTCACCTAGGCCGCCATCGATACCAATAACGGTCTCACGTAAAGCGTTCCCTTCCGCTTCGTGTTCAGCAAGTGCAGCCGAGATCTCTTCAGCCACGCGGGCAGCAACCGATCGCGCCTGCGCAGACAGGGGAGAGGCCACGACGCGTGGAGGAGTCCGTGGAAGAGACACACTGCTCACCGCAGCCTCATCATCAACTCCGCGAAGGGTGAGCACGCTGTGCTCTTCGAGATACACATAGCCATCGGCGTGCTCGCGCGCGACCTGGCCCAGCGCTAGCCACTGCTCAGGGGTGACCACGCCGCCGGCGGGATAGAAGTGCAGGGTATGGGACATGGTGGGCTAGTCTAATAGGCCTGGGAGGGGCAACAGCGAACCGGCTGGTAAAGCAAGTAGGGTAGGCAGCATGCCCTTTGTTCTGTTCATCGCGTACATCCTTCTGGAAACCCTCGCCTTCTGGGCCGTCGCGCAGTGGATCGGCGTCCTCTGGGCCCTACTTGCCCTAGCGCTGACCATGTTCTTCGGCATGACCATTGCCAGCCTGGAGGTGCGCCGCATGATGTCGAGCCGCATCCGCCAAGCAGGAGATGGCATGTACTTCATGGAGGATCCGACCCCTGGAAAGACAGCCGGCAACGTGGGCCTGACGATGGTGGGAGGCATTCTGCTATCCATGCCTGGCTTCGTGTCTACTGTGCTCGGTGCGCTGTTTATCTTTGCACCAACGCGTTCGCTGATTCGCATGATGCTAGCAGCGTCGATGTTTAAGAAGATTGAGGACATGGGCATCCGCGCCTATGAGGCCTCTCCGATGGCTCAGCACCGAGACTCCTATGGTTCCTTCGGCAACGCCGGCCCGATGACGCCGAATACCCCGTCTCCTGAAGTGATCGACGAGGACGAGCTGCGGGATTGGACCAAGAACGTCAAGCCTGAGGACTTTGAGGACGGCAAGAACTAGTGCTGGGGATTATCGCTCGACTGATCCTGGCGGCCACATCCGGCGCCGTCACCTACCTCGCCATCGAACCGCGGGGTTGGTGGGCAGCCGGAATTATCGGCGTGGCGCTGCTGGTGGCTGCGCTCGCGCCGTGGCGCACGACTGAGCCTTCCTTGGCATGGTCCGCACTCATCGCCGCAGTGCACAGTGCTGTGCTCTACGTGTTCACACTGCCGTGGATTGGCGAGCTTGTGGGCTCGATGCCCTATATCGCACTGGCGTTGTTTTTGTCCCTCTACAGCATCCTGCTCGGCATCGGCGGGTCTGCGCTGCTGCGCTGGAAGTACGGCTTCGCGCTCTTCCCTTTCTTTTATGTTGCGGTGGAGATGCTGCGCTCTTCGGTACCTTTCGGCGGCTTTTCCTGGGTCCGCCTGGCCTGGGGGCAAATTGAGGGGCCACTGGCTAACCTCGCACCGTGGGGAGGCCCCGCTCTCATCACCTTCGCAGCAGTGTGTGCAGCCGCAGGTGTGGTGGGATTGGCTCGTGCACCGAGGCTCGCCTGCGCGCTCATTGCGCTTCCCCTGCTGGCAGGCATTCTGGCAGGACAGGGGATAGGTCGTGATTCACGGACCACGGGAACGGTGACCATCGCGGCAGTGCAGGGCAACGTCCCGCGGCTTGGCCTGGACTTCGCAGCGCAACGCCGCGCGGTGCTGGACAACCACGTGCGCGTCACTGAACAAGCCGCCCACAACGGCGCACACCCTGACATCGTCATCTGGCCCGAGAATGCCTCCGATATCAATCCGTTCACTAACAAGGACGCACGGATGCTTATCGACGCCGCCTCCCGCGACATCAACGCCCCCATCCTCGTCGGCACATTAACGACAGATGAGGTGGGCGCGCGCAACACCATGCAGGTGTTCAACCCGGATGGTTCGGCAGGTGAGCATCACCACAAGAAGTACCTGCAGCCTTTTGGCGAGACCATGCCGATGCGCGACTTCTTTGCCAAGATCACCGATCTGGTGGAGCTTGCAGGGGATATGAAACCCGGAGATGGGCCCGGTGTAGTCACCATGGCTGGCACGACGGTGGGCATTGCCACTTGCTATGAGGTGAGCTTTGACCAGGCCGTCCGCACTGCCATCGATAACGGCGCGCAGATCCTGACCACGCCTACCAACAACGCCACCTTCAGCGATTCCGACATGACCTACCAGCAACTCGCGATGAGCCGGTTGCGAGCGATGGAAGCTGACCGGGCCGTCGTCGTGGCCGCGACCTCTGGAGTCTCCGCCATCGTTCATCCAGACGGCAGCGTGAGCCAAGCTAGTGGCATCTTTGAGCCTGCCTACCTTGAAGAAGAACTCCCGCTACGAGAAGGACGTACTTTTGCGGTGCGTTATGGTTCGATCCTGCAATGGCTCATGACTATTATTGGAACGGTCTGCGCGCTGCTGGCGGTCTATTCCACTTCCTTTACTACCCGGAGCAGCACGCCTCGTCTTAAACCCAAAGGAGCAAAGAACTAGTGAGCTCGACCCGCGAATCCACCCTGGTCATCATCCCTACCTACAATGAGATTGAGAACCTGCCGCTGATTACCGGCCGCGTGCGTAAAGCCACGCCTGAGGTTCACATCCTCATCGTTGACGATAACTCCCCGGATGGCACCGGCGAGGCAGCCGACAAGCTGGCAGCGGAGGACTCCAACCTTCACGTGCTGCACCGCGAGGGCAAGGGCGGCCTGCTGGGAGCTTATATCGCTGGCTTTGAGTGGGGTCTGGAGAAGGATTACCAGGTCCTGTGTGAAATGGATGCGGATGGCTCCCACGCA
Source organism: Corynebacterium sp. BF-R-2 (assembly GCF_024586525.1). Taxonomy (NCBI): domain Bacteria; kingdom Bacillati; phylum Actinomycetota; class Actinomycetes; order Mycobacteriales; family Corynebacteriaceae; genus Corynebacterium; species Corynebacterium sp. BF-R-2. The sequence goes on from NZ_JAMFTP010000013.1 coordinate 48,769, forward strand.
CCAGAGCAGCTGCACCTGCTGCTCGAGGAGATTGAGAAGGGAGCCGACCTCGTCATTGGCTCCCGCTACGTGCCGGGCGGCGAAACCGTCAACTGGCCGGCCAACCGTGAGCTTCTCTCGCGTCTGGGCAACAAGTACATCTCCGTCGCACTCGGCGCAGGAATCAGCGACATGACCGCCGGCTACCGTGCCTTCCGCCGTGAGCTGCTCGAGCACCTTGACTTCGATGACCTGTCTAAGGCCGGTTACATCTTCCAGGTGGACGTGGCTTTCCGCGCCATCAAGGATGGTTTTGACGTCCGCGAGGTGCCGATCACCTTTACCGAGCGTGAGCTGGGAGAATCCAAGCTGGACGGTTCTTTTGTTAAGGACTCCCTCCTTGAGGTCACCAAGTGGGGCGTTGCTCACCGTTCCGAGCAGGTCAGCGATTTCAGTGGTGAAGTGTCCAAGCTGGCCAGCCGCACCGTGGAAGATCTCGAACTCGGCGCAAAGGCCACCAAGATCAAGAACGCCGTGAGCGAGTTTATCGGTGACGTTACCCACTTGGTTCAGCGCTCGAGCAAGCGCTAGCCGTCTGAGCTAGCGCTGCAGTGGCCAGAACTAGCAATGACCGACGCGCAGCATCAATAGAACAAAAATAGGGTAGAGGCTCCCATGGGGCCTCTACCCTTTAACTTTGCCAAAGCGCAGTCCAGCTAGGACTCGCTTTCTTCCTGTTCCTTTTGCTCCTTGAGCAGGCGGGCAGCAGCGCGGCGGCGGGAGCGAAGGTTATCAATGCGCTCCGTCAGCAACTCATCCAGTTCCTCGATGGAGCGGCGCTCACGCAGCATGTCCCAGTGGGTACGCGGCGGCTTGGTGGGCTTGGATTCCACGCCTTCGCCTTCGACAAGGGTGCCGAGCCTACCGTTCTTGCACATCCACTCCTCAGGGATCTCCGCATCGTCAGCGAACGGCACCTCATAGATTTCGCCGTCCTCAGTGCGGTACTTCACCATCTGGCGGGGTGCCAAGTCGTGGTCACGGTCGGTTTCGTAGCTCACAGCGCCCATACGGCTGCCACGAAGCACGCGATCTGCCATGCAACATCATCCTTTTCAAGTAGTGAGGGAGGGATCAGGATCGACCTTTATCACTTAAAGTTCCTCCAGTATAACGAACAGGCTTTAGCCTTTGTTCCCACCCTCAGCTTTATGGGCTAAGGTGTGTGGAGTGATTGGTACACAGGATCGGCAGCCGGGGTCGCCGCGTCGCAACAACGCCGCAACCTGCCAATGGTGCGGCAAGGAGATTGCGCAAGGCGGCCGAGGACGCCCACGCAAGTTCTGCTCGGCCTCCTGCAAGCAGCGTGCATATGAACAGCGTCAGAATGTTGCCGGAACCACGATTCCTGCCGATGCCGTCATCCTAACCCCGGACAAAGCCGACCAGCTCCGGGATGGACTCTTTGAACTGCGGTGCTGTGCGGAGGATGTGGCTACGGCGGCGTCGGAAAGCGCCAGCGCCGAAGAGATGAAGGAATTGTGTACCGAACTGGTGACGTTGGCTCGCAATCTGGAGGAATTGAGATAGAACATGAAATCGCTGTTAGGTAACCGCAAACTAGTCATCACTGTCTTCGTGATCCTGATCCTAGCTTCGACAGCACTGGCCCTTGGTCCGATGGTGTTTTCGCTGGTCATGGGCCGCGGCGTCAAGACTGAGCCGATCAATCTGGACAGGGTTAAGGCAGCAACCACAGAGCTCGATGGTGAGTGGCACGTGGTGAAGGGCTCTCCCTACAACTTCACGTCCGCCGGCTTTACTATCGATGAAATCCTGCCCGCTGACAAACGCACGACCTCCGGTTCCACCAAGGAAGTGACTGGTCAGGCCAGTATTTCGGGTTCTACCGTCAAAGAAGCAACCATTACCGTCGACATGACCACGCTGACTACGGATAAGAAGGTTCGTGACCAGAACATGAAGACGAAGCTCTTTGAGGTCGCCGACTTCCCAGAGTCCACGTTTACGTTAACCACCCCGGCTGATCTCTCCGCTGTGCCTGATGATGCCTCACCGGCCACCGTCTCGCTCACCGGTGACTTGACCATCCACGGTGAGACCAAGAACGTGACCACCGATTTCCAGGTCGTTCGAGATGGAGACACCATCATCCTCGGCGGCGATATCCCGATTAATCGCTTGGATTTCGGCGTAGAGACTCCCGAGATGATCGCCGCCAAGATTTCTGAGGTCGGCGAAGTGAACGTCCGCGTGACCCTTCAGAAGTAGCACCATGGAATCTCGACACCTCATCACCGTCCTCTGGGTGCGCCTCGCTGTGCTTGCGGGTTTCGGAATCTTTATCTGGTTTACGGGTACGAAAGTCCTGGCGGCGTTCTCAGCAGTTCTGGTTGCTTTAACTCTCATACAACTCGTCATTGCCTACCGACAGCGCTAAAATGCCCAATTTCCCCGTACTTCCATATACCCCCATTACAGTCACTTGACTTTAATGGGGAAGTTCATCGAAGCTCTTCAGGAGATCCGCACTGGGGACGAAGAAGTTCGTTCCGGTTAAGGCGGTGGAAAAATCGAGAATGCGATCATAATTACCGGCAGGCTCGCCAACAAACATCTGACGCAGACGCTTGTTGATATTTTCCGGATCATTCGCATAACCAATAAAGTAGGTGCCCATCTCGCCGGAGGCGAAGGAACCAAAGACCATATTCTCGCGGTAGATATCCTCATCGAGGTCATTGAGCGCAACGTGGGAGTTACTGGGCTTGTCCGCTTCACCAAGCTCAATATCGTCCGCTTTGGTGCGCCCAATAACTTTTTCTTGCTCCTCAGTGGTTAGCTCGTGCCACGCGTCCATGTCATGGATGTATTTTTGTACTGTGACGTAAGATCCGCGTGGATAATCAGCATCGTCGCCGAGTAGCACCGCATCCAAAGCCTCCTGCGCCAGGGGGTTTGCCGTTCCATCCACGAAGCCTAGAAGATCGCGCTGGTCAAGGTATTTAAAGCCGTGCGTCTCATCGACCACGGTGGCAGCCGGACCGAGCTGGTCGAGCACTTGACGAGCCAGCTCATGGCAGAGGTCGTAACTATTGGCACGGAAGTGCAGCAAGATATCGCCAGGAGTTGCCGGCGCCTTGTGCGCGGCGTCAATGGCCTCAAACTCACGGAGATGCTGAGGAATGGGCGCGGTGGTGAGGCGCGGCCACAGAGAAGCGCCAATGCCCACGACGGTGAATAGATCCGCCTCGTTATAGCGGAAGTTGACTGACTTATATAGTCCGCTGAATCCGGTGAGCATATCCCGAACCGCATCCTCGCCGCCGGGATTGATATCAAGGACGAGAAAGAGCGCAGCCCGCGACGGCTTATCTACGATGTGCTGAATAGTCATATATCCCAGTGTAGCTACCGGAGGGTGGGACGAGGCAGCGCCGTCAGTACCACAGCCTAGCACTGCTTATATAACTGTCCGATAATGTACATTATGTCAGATAATGCGGCGACCTCAGTTCCCCGCCACTACGCCAACCGCGCACATCGCGCTACCTCCCTCGCGCTACCTGGCACCCATTTCCCCAGACCTCAAACCCCAGACATGCAGGTCACTCTTCGCCTGCGCTTTCCGGCACCTTCCCGCCGACCAGCATGTCTGGGGGGCCAGGTCTGGGGGTTTACATAAGGCTGCCCCGAGCTACACGGCACCTTGCGGGCTATCAACAACACTGCAAGCGCTTCATCGCAAGGCTAACCGCTTCATCACATAGCGCCTCAGGCCCTCCGCCGGAAAATATTTCACCGCATGAGACTTGTGTTCCAGACTGTGAGACTTTATGATTTCTAATAACCAATCATCCTATTGAAATTCCAAGGAGGACGCCCCAATGACTGCAATAGACAGCGCACGACCTGCGCAAGCAAGCAGCCCGGCTGAGCTCACCTCACGAGACCGTGTACGCATCGCCGTAGCTTCAACCATCGGCACCACAATTGAGTTCTATGACTTCTATATTTATGCCACCGCAGCTGTAGCCGTCTTTCCTTTCCTCTTCTTCCCCAAGACCGAGGATCCGACGGTTGCCTTGCTGCAATCCTTCGCCACCTTCGGCCTAGCGTTTATTGCCCGCCCCGTGGGCTCAGTCCTCTTTGGACACTTCGGCGACCGCATCGGCCGCAAAGCCACCCTAGTGGGTGCCCTGCTGACCATGGGAATCGCGACCTTTATCATCGGTCTGCTGCCCACGTACCAGACGGCAGGCATTATTGCCCCGGCGCTGCTTGCCCTCATGCGCTTCTGCCAGGGGCTGGGCCTGGGCGGCGAATGGTCCGGTGCTGCGCTGCTGGCCTCCGAGACTGCTAAGGACGGAAAACGTGCATTTGCCGCGATGTGGCCTCAGTTCGGAGCTCCGGTTGGCTTTCTGTTGGCCAATGGCTTCTTCCTGACCCTGGTTGCAACGTTAGACTACAACCGTGGTGATACCACGGGCGCGTTCATGGAATGGGGCTGGCGCCTGCCTTTCTTGGCCTCGGCGGTCATGGTCCTTATTGGCCTGTACGTGCGGTTGCGCTTGGAGGAAACCCCGGTCTTCCAGAAGGCCGTGGACCAAGGCAAGAAGGCTAAAACTCCTATGGTCGAAGCCTTCAAGACCTCGTGGAAGCCAATGATCATCGGCACCTTCGTCATGGTCTCCTGCTACACCCAGTTCTACCTGGTAACCACGTGGATTTTGTCCTACGGTATTGGTGATAAGGAACTGGGCCTCGGCTTGGGCATTCCCTATTTGGAGTTCCTGGAGATTCAGCTGATCTCCATCTTCATGTTCATCCTCGGCATTCCGGTTTCCTCTATGCTCTCCGATAAATATGGCCGCAAGCCCATTCTCGTGGCAACCTCCATCGTGATGATTGCCTTCGGCTTCAGCTTCCCGTACTTCCTGGGCATCGAGGTAGCTGACCGCAACTCGGTCTTGGGCTTCCTGCTGATCGGCATGTTCTGCATGGGTCTTATCTTCGGCCCAATGTCTGCCGTTCTTCCGGAGCTCTTCCCCACCAATGTCCGCTACACGGGATCGGGAATTGCCTACAATGTTTCCTCCATCCTCGGTGCTGCCGTTGCGCCGTTCATCGCCACGTGGCTAGTTCGTGAGTACAACGTCAACTACGTGGGCTACTACCTCATCGCCGTCTGCTTCGTCTCTCTCATCGCCATCCTCATCATGAAAGAGCTGAAGGACCAAGACCTCAGCGAGGTCTAGCCTGCCTTCTGAGTAGCCAGCTCTTCATCCATCGGCGCTTCATCAAGCGGCGTGCGGCGCACAATAGCGGAAAAGATAGCGCCGGTGACATTGGCCCACACAGCGGCCACCACGCCTGGGAGGGCCGCCTCCGGGGTAAAGAACTGCAGCGCTAAGGCTGACGCCAGGCCGGAGTTCTGGGTGGCCACCTCAATGGCCGTGGTGCGGGCAGCGGACTCGCGTTCACGGGCTAGCTTGGCCAAGTAGTAGCCACAAAGGAAACCAATAGCGTTCTGGATGGCTACGCCCACGAAGACAATGAGACCCACGGTCACCAGCTTGTCCTGTGACTGTGACACCACCGCCATGACCACCGCTCCGATGCCGGCGATGGCCACCCACGGCAGTACGGGAAGGATCTTGTCCACGACCGTGCTCGCGATGACCCGCAGTAGCAGGCCGAGTCCCACGGGGATCAGAACGGTCTGCACTAGTGACCACATCATGCCGGCGCCGTCGACATCCGCCGTCTCACCGGCCAACCACAGCATGAGCAGCGGAGTCATGATGGGTGATACCAGCGTGGACACCGACGTCATTGCGACGGATAATGCAACGTCTCCTTTCGCCAGATAGGCCATGACGTTGGAGGCCGTGCCGCCGGGGACGGAGCCGAGGAGGATGAGGCCGACAGTGGCGGCGTCGGAAAGCCCCAGTATTTTCGCCACCAGCAGGGCGCTCGTCGGCATAATGGCAAATTGGCAGAGAACCCCGAGGAAAATGGGCAGCGGGCGTTTCGCCACTAGAGCCAAGTCCGGAAAGGTGAGCGTGAGACCCATGGAGAACATGATCACCATGAGCAACTGCTTGGTGTACTGCCCCACCGGCTCGAAAGTACTCGGGGACATAAAGGCCACGGCGGCGCAGGCAACAATAACGAGGGGGAAGGCATAGACGGCGAGTTTCTCGCCAGCCTCCCCCTCCGTGCGCGGGCTGTTCATAACGTGTCCTTTCCTTATCACATCTCATTGAGTGAACTAAGTATCCCACATCACAGTCGAGGTGTACCCCATTTAGTCCCTATTTACTGTCAAGCGATAGATTAGAGATATGTCAAAGCTCTTCAGCCCCGATACCTCTCGCCTTACCCGCCCAGAAGGAACCACCAGCCAGGCCGACGCCGTCTCCGCCCGCTACCGCCACGGCTCCCCCGCCGAGCTCGTCGCGGACATGGAAGCCATCGTTGGGGCAGATAACGTCCACGGGCGCCTCACCGACCTCGTTCGTTTCTCTTCCGACGCCGGCCCCTACCGCTCTATTCCCAACATCGTGGTCTCCCCACGCAATGCCGCTGACCTCTCCGCACTCATGGCATACTGCGAGACCAATAACCGCCACATGACCTTCCGTGCCGCCGGTACCTCCCTCAACGGCCAGGCCATGAGCGATGACATCCTCGTCGACGTCAAAACGCACTTCTCCGGCATGGAAGTTCGCGAGAACGGACGGACCCTATGGGCGCGCCCGGGTGTGATCCTCGGTGATGCCCAAGCTGTGCTCTCCCGCCACGGCTTCATGCTGGGCCCCGATCCGGGGTCGACCTCGGTCTGCACCATCGGAGGCGTTCTCGCGGACAACTCTGGTGGTATGCGCTGCTCGCTCGAGCGCGATAGCTATCACTGCGTTGAGGACCTCACCTTCGTCCTGCCCTCCGGCACCATCGTGGATACGGCTCGCGGCGATGAGGTCTTCCGCGCCCAAGAGCCGAAGCTCCACGCTGACCTGTTGGCTTTCCGGGACAGGTTACGCGCCAACACTACAATGGTGGAGTTCCTGCGCACGAAGTTCTCCATCCGCAATACCAACGGATTGCGCATCGACGCGTTCTTGGATGAGGACGAGCCGGTGCACATTCTCAAGCGCCTGCTCGTGGGCTCCGAGGGCATTTTTGGTGCCATCACCGAGTCCGTCATCCGCACAGTGAAGTTGCCGCGCGTGAAGGCCACGACGTGGGTCGAGCTGCCGAACTTGCGCGATGCCGCCAACTTTGTCCACCCCATCATGGAGACCGGTGCGGAAGCCTGCGAGTTGCTCGTCGCTCCCGTGATGCGCCGCTCCGCTGAGCACTACGCCCACGCACCGGAGTCCTGGCGCACCCTCGACGATGACGCGGCGGCCCTTCTCGTGGAGGTTGGCGGCAGCGATGAAGAGGAACTCAACCAGGCTATGGAGCGTCTTCGCGCCGTGCTTGCCGACGCCCCACTGCTGAGCCCCCTCGAATTCCTCACCACCCCAGAGGGGATGCGTGGAGCCTGGGAGCTGCGCAATGGCCTCTATGGTCTGCTCGGCGCTGACCGTCCCAATGGGACGGCTTACATCACCGAAGACGTCTGCTTCCCGCCGTCCCAGGTGGGCGAAGCTGCAGCAGATCTTATGGATCTGCAGGCCAAGTACGGGTATCCCGAGTCTGTTATGGGCCACGCCGCCTTTGGCAACCTCCACTTCTTCTTCACCCCGCGCTTTGACCGCGAAGAAGAACGCGAGTCTTATGCTAACTTCCTCGATGACCTCGCTGAACTGGTCATCGACAAGTACCAGGGATCAATGAAGGCCGAGCACGGCACCGGCGTGAACATGGCTCCCTACCTAGAGCACGAATGGGGTACGGAGGCTTTTGAGCTTTTCTGGGAAGTCAAGAACATGATCGACCCCAAGGGCATCCTCGCTCCCAATGTGAAGCTCACCCGGGATGAAACCATTCACTTGCGCAATTTCAAGTCCTTCCCCAAGGTCGAAGACGAGATTAACCCGTGCGTGGAATGCGGTTTCTGTGAGCCGGTCTGTCCCTCGCGGCATGCCACGGTCACCCCGCGCCAGCGCATCGTGCTGCGCCGCGAGATGGCGCGCCAAGAAGAGGGTTCCGAGGTTCTTGCCCAGCTGCAGGAAGAGTACCAGTACGATGCCGTGGACATGTGTGCGGCCGACGGCACGTGCTCTATTCCCTGCCCCATCAGTATCGATACGGGTGCCGTGATGAAGCAGCTGCGCGCCAAGCAGGCAACACCTGCCCGCGAGAAGGTGGCGCTGACCACGGCCCAGCGTTGGGATGTGGTGGAAAAACTAGCGCGCGCCGGTGTTATTTCGGCTAACAAAGTGCCACACAAGCCGCTAGAGCTGGGTGCGAACATGGCCCGCAACGTCGTGGCGCCCGACCTGCTGCCGACTGTTCCCGGCCCGCTGCCGAAGGGCGCATCACGCCTGCCACAGACCCCGCGCGCGGGTGCCCAGGCGCTCTACTTCCCTGCCTGCATCAACCGCATTTTCGGCCGCCCGGCTGGTTCGGCCCAGGATTCAGTGGACCTGCCCCGCGCCGTCGTGGAACTCGGGCGCCGTGCGGGCCAGCCGGTGTGGATCCCGGAGGATGTCGCCGGTGATTGCTGCGGCACGCCGTGGTCCTCCAAGGGCTACAAAGAAGGTTTCGAATACCAAGCACAGAAGATCGTTCGCGACCTGTGGCACTGGTCTGAGCATGGCCGCCTGCCCATCGTGGTCGATGCTGCCAGCTGTACCCACGGTCTGCTGGATTCGGTTCCGGACGCACTGTCTGCGGCCGACCAAGAACTCTGGAAGGACCTGCGCATCCTTGATCTCGTGGAGTGGCTACGAGATGAAATTGCACCGCACCTACCGATTGTCAAAAACATGGGATCCATTGCCGTTCACCCCACGTGCTCGACGGATCACATGGGCATCAGCCAAGACCTTGTCGACTTGGCCAACCTCTGCGGTGACGCCAAAGTACCCGAAGGTGCGATGTGCTGCGGCTCCGCTGGTGACCGCGTCATGCTCCACCCGGAGCTCGTCGAGTCCGCTACTCGCGAGGAACGCGCCTCGCTCGACGCTGAGCACTTCGAAGCGTACGTCTCCGATAACCGCACCTGCGAGATGGGGCTCGAGATGATCGCGGGCAAGACCTATGACTCTATTGCTGTGCTTCTCGAACGCGCGTCTCGTCCGGTCGTGACCCCATAGCAACGCGCCGGTGGCGGTTCCCTGCGTGGGAAGCCCTACCACCGGCGCGTCGGATGTGGTGAAACCAGTTTTAGAGGTAGTCGTAGTTGATTTCGGTATCTGGGGCGAAGAACACGCAACCGCCTTTCATCGGGCGCAGGTAGATCGTGTCGCCCTGGTGCACGTCAATGCCGCGCGGTACCTTCACTGTGATCCGGTCACCACGGACCGCGATGACGTCGTCAGCCGACTCCTCGCGGCTGCCGTAGACGTACAGTTCGGAGCCTAGGTGCTCGACAATATCGACCCGGACCGGGAGACCATACTGCTCACCGGGCTGGTTCACACCGACGATTTCCCAGTTCTCTGGGCGCACGCCGACGATGACGCGATCCGAATTCACCTTCGCCGCCTGCTCCTGTGGCATGTAGTAGTCCAGAGCATGGTCCTTGCCGCCAACGACACGCCCGTCAACGAACGGGACGTTCTCGATGAGGGTCATAGCCGGCGAACCGATGAACGTCGCCACGAAGGAGTTGCCGGGGTTCTCATACAGCGTGTTCGGCGCATCAACCTGCTGGATGATGCCCTGTTTGAGAACGCACACGCGATCTCCCATGGTCATCGCCTCAGTCTGGTCATGGGTAACGTAGACCGTTGTGGTGTTGAGCTCGCGCTGCAGCTGCAGGATTTGCGCACGCGTGGAGACACGCAGCTTTGCATCCAGGTTAGACAGCGGCTCATCCATAAGGAAGACCTTGGGCTGGCGCACGATAGCGCGCCCCATGGCCACACGCTGGCGCTGGCCACCCGACATCGCGGACGGCTTGCGGTCGATAAGGTCTTCCAGCTCGAGCATCTTTGCGGCAAAGTTCACGCGCTCTTCGATGGTTGCCTTATCCACCTTGGCGTTTTGCAATGCAAACGCCATGTTCTGGCGCGCTGTCATATTGGGATACAGCGCATAGGACTGGAACACCATGGCTACATCGCGGTCCCGCGAACGGGTCTCAGTCACGTCAGCCCCATCGATGAAGATCTGCCCTTCGTCGATTGGCTCAAGGCCAGCGAGCATGCGCAATGTCGTCGACTTACCGCAGCCCGACGGTCCGACGAGTACCAAGAATTCGCCATCCTTGATATCGAGGTTAATGCGGCTGACCGCCGGAGGCTTCTTCGGATCGTAAATCCTGGAAGCTTGGCGGAATTCAACAGTAGCCATGATGTCCTTTCAAACGATGCGAAGAGTTACTTCAGCTTCGGGGTGATGTCACGGTCGATAACGCTCTGAGTCTCCTTCTGCAGGTCACCGAATGCGGACTCCACGTCCTCATTGCCCACAGTGATGCGGTCAAGAACGCCACCAATACGCTGTCCACCGCCTGGCACGAAGACGCGTGCGTAATCCTGCGGCTTAGTGTTCTCGTTGAGCTGCTCGATTGCGGTCTGAGCGTTCGGGTTCTCCTCCAAGAACTTCTTCTCTTCCGGATCATCCAGGGCGTCCTTGCGCACCGGCATGTAGCCCGTCTTCTGGGAGAACTTGATGGTGTTCTCGGTGTTCGTCAGGAAGTCAATGAACTTGACCGCATTAGCCTTGCGCTCGTCGGAAATGCCAGCCGGGACGGCAAGACCAGCACCACCGGTGGCTGCCGAGGGGCCCGGGCCCGGCAGGTAGGTGGTAATGAACGGGATCGTCGCCGTCTCCTTCAGACCACCCAGGGAACCGGTGGACTCCAGAAGACCGGAGGCCTTTCCGGAGCCGAATGCGACGGTCGGGTCGGTAGAGATTTCGATGTGACCGGCCTTGACCTGGTCCTGCAGGAACTTACCGGCCTCGATGGACTCCTTGGAGGTAAAGTTCGGTTCCCACTCATCAGAGTAAGAACCACCGAAGGCCCAAATCATGCCCTGGAAGTACCAGTCGAGGTAGTTGGAGCCATCCGGTACGGTGACGGCAGGCTTGTCGAGCTTGTCCTTGATCTTGGTTGCCCACTCGTCGAACTCTTCCCAGTCCTTCGGACCACGGTCGGTGGGAAGACCAGCTGCCTTGAGGTCATCGGTATTCCAGTACATCAGGTTCGTGGAGCGGGAGTACGGAACGCCGTAGTGCTTGTCCTTGTACTTGTAGTCCTCACGCAGGGTGTCCACGTAGCTCTCAGAGTCAATATCGTTCATCTCCCACAGCTCATCGAGCGGCGTGGTGGCCTCATTCAGCGCGAAATTGAACCAGGTGACGTCAGACGCAACGAGGACGTCAGGCAGGTCGCCACCTGCGAGGGCAGCGTTGAAGCGCTGTGCAACTTCCTCATAGTTGGAACCGGCGGTGACCAGTTCAACCTTCAGATCGGGGTTTTCTTTCTCGAACTCATCGATGAGCTCCTGCTCCAAGTCGCGGGAGGAACCCGGGTGGTTGGACCAGAAGGTGATGGTGTTGGCGTCGCCGCCGTCCTTGGAACCGCTTCCTGCGGTGGTCGAGCCACCAGCACAGGCGGTCAGGGACACAGTGGTCAGGAGTGCTGCACAAACGGCAACGATGCGGGTAGAAGTCTTACGAGACATGGTGGAGGTTCTCCTAGAAAAGTGAAAAGTAGAGGGGGACTTGATTGAGTTGGGCGTTGGGATGACAGGTCGGCGGACTAACCCTTGACTGCGCCCGCAGTCAGGCCCTTAATCATCGGCTTCTGGAGTATCAGGAAGATAATGATCATGGGCAGGGTTGTCAGCACCGTGCCAGCCATCACCGGCGCCCAGTTGGTGACGCCTTCCGCGTCCTGCAAACGGGTCAGGCCCACCGGCAGCGTGGCTGCAGCCGGTGTATCCGTAATCAGGAAGGGCCACAGGTATTGGTTCCATTCATTGACCACGGTGATGAGGACAAACGCGGATAGCGTTGGCCACGACATCGGCAGGACCACACGGAACAAGGTGGTGAAGAATCCCGCTCCGTCCATGCGAGCGGCCTCGAGAATCTCCGGGGGCAATGACTGGAAGTGATTGCGCATGAGGAAGGCACCAAACGCCACGCCCGCCAGTGGGATGATGACGCCGGCGTAGGTGTCTCTCCAACCCCATGACGCAACCAGCGAGTAGTTCGAAATAATGGTGATCTGGTTGGGCACCATCAGCGAGGCAATGATGAGCAGGAACAGCAGATTTCGACCTGGAAAGCGAATGAAGGCGAAAGCATAGGCAGTCAGAACGCCGAGGACCACTTCCACCACCGTCAGGACTAGCGTGATGATGACGGAGTTTTTCAGGTAGCTCGAAAAGCCAGAGGTCTGCCAGACGTAGGAGTAGTTTTCTGCCTTGAAAGGATTTGGCCAGAAGGAAATCGGATCTGAGTAGACGTCCTGGAAAGACTTAAAGCTGGTGATAAAGATGAAGTACAGCGGCACCAAAATCATCAGCACTGTAAGAACGAGGGCGATGTAGCCGACGACCTTCGTTGCTGGATGGCTGTGATCGATTGGCTCGCCTTTGCGTTTACGCTGGGCCTCGGTGATGACGGGCGCTGCGATGGACTGGGAACCGGGAACCGGCGGCAGCTCACCTTGAGCTTGTGGCAGGCCTAAGCGTACGGACGCCGGAATTGCGCGATTGTCGGACATCTACTTATCCATCCTTTCCTGCAGCTTGATCTGCAGCACCGTAATGACTAGCACCACGAGGAACATGATGGTGGCCACGGCAGCGCCATAGCCGGCGCGATTGTTGATAAAGGTTTCCTGGTACACTTGGAAGACCATCGTGGAAGTTCCGTAGCCAAAGGGCCCGCCACCGGTCATCGCATTGATGATGTCAAAGACCTGGAAGGAATTGAGCAGCACAGTAATCAACAAGAAGAAGGTGGTGCCGCGAAGCTGCGGAAGGACCACGCGGAAGAAGTGCCGCGCGGCCGGGGTTCCGTCAATCTCCGAGGCCTCATCAAGATCACGGCGGCGGCCCTGCAAGGCTGCAAGATAGATGACGAAGACGTAGCCGACGTTCTTCCACACATACGTCACCGTGATCATAAACAGTGCCCAGTTCTGCTGCTGATAAAAGTTGGGCACCTCAACCCCAATAAGGCCCAAAAAATATTGGATGAGACCGTAGTTAGGATCGAAGACAAACTGGAACGCCACGCCAATGGCCGCGCCAGCGATAACGTAAGGTGCAAAGACCATCGAACGCACTGCCGCGCGACCAAACAGTTTCTGATCCAGCAGTAATGCCAGCGCTAGTCCAAGCACCATCGAGCCGGCCACTGCGAAGAAGGTGAACACGACAGTGTTGAACACCACGCGTCCGGTATCCGGCGCTTGGAACCAGTCGATGTAGTTCTGCAGGCCGACGAAGGTCATCGTCGGCGAAGAGATATTCCAGTTAAAGAAGGAGATTCGAATGTTATCGATGAGCGGCCGATAGGTGAAAAGAATGAGAAGGAGAAGGTTCGGTCCAATGAGCAATGCCGCGAGGCCGATCTGTCTCCAGTCGAGCTTCTGCTTGCGTGGGTGACGCGCGTACTCCTCGGAGACGACCGGCTTCTCGGTGACTGCAGGGATTGCAGTCATTTGCCCGTGTGCCGGGTTGGATAATGCCATGGAGAGAAAGCTAGACCAAGGCGGTAAACAAAAAGTTGACTGAAAGTTTTGCTAAGAAAAACTGCGGGCGAATTTCAAGGGGCTGACCCACGAAATCTCAGTATAAAAGTGGTTTCAGTCACATACACGGCCGTGAAATGGGTCGAGTCACGCGCTACTCAAGAAGGAACTCCACTGCTTTTATGGCTAGACCTTTTCAGCTCAAGCGCGCAGTCTATGCAGGCATAGCTTGGTGCTGGTTAGCTGTGTGAAAGCACCTCGAGCGCCAGCTCAGGCAAGTCTGTTGCCATGAGCTCTACTCCGTTATCGCGGCACCACGCCATGTCCTTGGGCAAGTTCACCGTCCACACGTATAACGGGCTTTCAGCGCCGCCAAAGAAATCAGCTTCACTCCGTGCCTGGCGAATGGAAGGCCCGAAACCTGTCGCGCCCTCACGCGACGCCGGACGTACGTCCTCCGGTTCTAGGAGCAAAAAGGATTGCAGGGACGGCAGCAGATTTCGGAACCGGGCAATTGCCTCAGGGTCAAAGGAAATCAGGCTAATCCGTGGATCGGCATCGAGCTGCCGGTTGTGCATAACCTCCGCCACCGATTCCTCCAGCCCCGCACCGAACGGGGACGGGTGTTTAGTCTCAATGAGTAGCTGCTTGCCGGGATAGGACTCGACGAGGTCAAGCAGTTCGTCGAGAAGCATGATGCGTTGCGGATCCTCAGCGGTGCCGACATTAAGTGCGCGCAGCTCCTTGAGAGTCATTTCACCTACTGCACCGCTGCCGTCAGATGTCCTGTCCACCGTCAGGTCGTGGATGACCACGACCTCCCCGTCCTTGGTCAGGTTGACGTCACACTCCACACCAGCGACATCGAGCTTGAGGGCTTCTTCGAAGGAGCGGCGGGTATTTTCCGGGTACCAGCCGTTATAACCTCGGTGTGCGATAATTCCTGTGCGGTCTGACATGCTTTTCCTCCAGGCTGCGAGGTGGGTTGTGATGGTGGCGCCGCCCAGTGTAGACCGCTAACGGCGCCCGCCGCGGTGGCGGTGGGTCGCCACAACGTGGACAGCGTCCAGCATGCCCAATGTCAACAGAGCTTCACGGAGGGCAAACTGGAAAGTCCACAGGCGGCGGAACACCTGATCAAAGCCAGCCGCCGCGGCCTCACGCAGGCGGCCATCGAAAAAACTGCGCTGATAGCGCAACGCCTCCAGGTAGTGACTACCCACGTGGGTTTGCGCCACAATCCGCAGGTTAGAACGCTTATCAAAGAGCTGGTGGGTTTCCTCCAGCGTAGGATAGTCCAGCCCGGGCCAGATATAGCCACGCATAACCTGCACTGCGGAGCGTGCCGCCGGGGACATTTTTTCCGTGGCGAACAGCGACGCCAAGCCCACACGGCCGCCATGAACGAGGGAACGGTCCAACACCTGCACAAAGCGGCGACGCTCCTGTGGCGACAACGTCTCAAGCTTCTCCACGCTCACAATGGCGTCATAGCGACCGCGCCACTGCCGCGGATCCGGCAGCGGGGAGTTAATCGTCTGGACATGCACCGAATCGGCGGCTCCTTCAAGGAGCAGTTGTTCGTCGAAAAGCGCGCGCTGCTCTTCATCGCCAGTGAGCACGTCTACGGTGGCACGGCGCGCTACTGCCTGCACCGCCACCTGAAGACCGGTGGCCGGATAGACCAGAAGGTGTGTGCCGGCGCCGGTATGGGTAGCGTCGAGAAGCCACTGCGCCGAACGACGCTGGGCATCACCCAAATCCTCGCGGTCCGTCGAGGTGGGCTCGCTCACTGACGTCACATCGACGAAGTGCTCTTTGGGCTCCTTGCGGCCCGCATGCGCGCTATAGCTGCGCACGGCCTCACGCACAGTGGTGGGCACGCCGCTGGCGAAAATTCCGCCGGAATGACTCAGCGCATCCCCCGCATACAGCTTCACCACATCCAGTGGAAGTTCCCCCGGAGTGGATTCCTCCACCGCAACGTCTTTTGCCTTCGGGCGGTAGCCTACGCCCAGCAAACGCAGAAGAACCTTGACCAATCGGTCTGAATCGGGGGTAGTCCACTCCCCTGCCATGTAGGACTCCGCAAGACCAAGCCAACCGGAATCGGCAATACGGGAGAAGAGGGCATCGTGCAGCACGCTCAGGTCTGGGTCTGCCCCGTCCAACTCGACTCCTGCCTTGGCACAGGCCTGCGCAAACTCCGACTCGGCGCGCCCCGCCGAGAACCTCAACAGGCGTGAGGACGGCACAGTCGCCACGCCCGGCCACGCCTCAGCATCAATCGAAGCCAAGTGGGAATACACGGTCAAGCCAGCCTCCTCATCGCACACACGTATCGTTAACAATAAAGCGCGAGGCACTGGGAGGGTCGGAGGCGCGGCCCAAAAAGCCAGTTAATCCCCCAAAAAGTATGCATGTACCGCTAGAAAGGTTTAGACTAACTCGCGTAAAATTTTCTAGCTTTCTGAGGAAGGTAAGCAATCGCTATGGCGCACACTCCCCACCGTCCAGCTAACGGCCGCCACCACGTCGTTGTTATCGGTGCAGGCTTCGGCGGCATCAATGCCGTGAAGAAGCTCAAGGACGCAGACGTTGAGATCACCCTCATCGACAAGAAGAACCACCACCTCTTCCAGCCGATGCTCTACCAGGTAGCCACCGGTGTTATCTCCGCGGGCGAGATCGCCCCGTCCACGCGCCAGATCCTGCGCAACCAGGACAATGCCCACTTCGTTAACGGCGAGGTCACTGATATCAACATCAAGGACCAAACCGTTACCGCTGAGCTCGATGGGGCTGCCCGCACCTACGAGTATGACTCCCTCGTCGTCGCTGCTGGTGCCGGCCAGTCCTACTTTGGTAACGACCACTTCGCCCAGTACGCACCGGGCATGAAGACCCTGGATGATGCCTTTGAGATCCGCTCCAGCATCATCTCCGCCTTCGAGAAGGCAGAGCTGGAAGAGGATCCGGCAAAGCGCGAGAAGCTGCTCACCTTTGTCATCGTTGGTGCTGGCCCGACCGGTGTGGAGCTCACCGGTCAGATCGCTGAACTTGCGCAGCGCACCTTCGCCGGCGAGTACTCGAACTTCGGATCCACGTCCGCCAAGATTTACCTCCTCGACGGCGCCCCGCAGGTGCTGCCGCCGTTCGGCAAGCGTCTCGGCCGCAAGGCTCAGCGCACCTTGGAGAAGCTCGGTGTCGATGTTCGCCTCAACGCCATGGTGACGGACGTAACCGCGGACGCTGTGATCTACAAGAACATGAAGAACGACGAAGAGGTCACCATCGAGGCTGCAACCAAGATTTGGTCCGCCGGTGTGGCCGCTTCCCCGCTGGGCAAGCTCATTGCTGACCAGGCTGGTGTGGAGGCCGACCGCGCAGGCCGCGTCTCCGTCAACGAGGACCTGACCGTTGGCGAGTACAAGAACGTCTACATCGTGGGCGACATGATTTCCCTCAACCGTCTTCCGGGCGTTGCCCAGGTGGCCATCCAGGGCGGTAACCACGTGGGCAAACTCATCGAGGCCAAGATCGACGAGGAGTCCACCGCAAACGAGGCTGAGCCGTTTGACTACTTTGACAAGGGCTCCATGGCAGTTATCTCCCGCTTCAACGCCGTGGTCAAGCTGGGTAAGACGGAGTTCTCCGGCTTCCCGGCATGGCTGTCCTGGCTGGGCCTGCACATCGCCTACATCGTGGGCTTCCGCAGCCGCGTTCTGGTGGCCCTGCACTGGCTGCTCAATGCGGTCTCACGTGACCGCGGCAACCTGGAGATTACTCAGCAGCAGCGCGTTGCACGCAACGTAATTGACCGCGACCTTCACTAGATAAGGCTCACGGCAGTGGGGAGAGGAGAAGTCCTCTCCCCTTTTTTCTGCCGCAGCAACGCTTTCTCAGATACCGAGGCGCATTCCCAGATACGGTGGAGAAGAAACAGAGTTGCCAAGCCCCAAGGAGTTTCACCATGACCCTGCCCCGAGTCCTGAGCATTGCCGGCACTGACCCCACCGGTGGCGCGGGCATCCATGCGGATCTCAAGTCTTTTGAGGCAGCCGGTGCCTATGGCATGGCGGTGGTGACCGCGCTCGTTGCCCAGAACACGCAGGGCGTGCGCAGCATCCACACCCCTCCGGTGAGCTTCCTGCAAGAGCAGTTGGACTCGGTGAAGGACGATGTGCTTATCGACGCCCTCAAGATCGGCATGCTCGGCTCTGTCGCCATCACTGAAACGGTCAGCGAGTTCGTGGCCTCACTCCCGGAAGGAGTTCCCGTAGTCTGTGACCCGGTCATGGTGGCCTCCAGTGGAGATCGTCTCCTCGATGCGGACGCCGAACGCGCAGTACAGGAGCTGGCGCGCCGCTGCACCGTCGTCACGCCAAACCTCCCGGAGCTGGCAGTGCTGGCGGGAGTTGCAGAGCCCCAAACCTTGGACGAGGCGATCGCCGTGGCCACTGAGTGGGCTCGGGAGAACAATACGTGGGTCGTGGTCAAGGGCGGTCACTTGGACGGCGAGCATGCTGATAACGCCACAGTGAGCCCGGAAGGCCAGGTTAAACGGGTTCCTTGCCCGCGCGTGGAAACGAAGAATACGCACGGCACGGGCTGTTCCCTTTCCTCCGCGCTGGCGGCGCGCCTGGGAGCAGGCGATTCGCTGGATGATGCCCTTGAATGGGCCACTGCCTGGCTCCACGAAGCCATTACCCATGCTGACGAGCTGCACGTGGGCAAGGGCCACGGACCGATCGATCACGGCCACCGACTGCGTCGTCTCGCGGCGCAGGAGTAGTGTCTACCTAGCCCAGCAGGTCCGCGCCGGGGCGGGCGAGGACAGCGACCATAAAGGTTGAGTTCTCCTTAAACACCTTCATGTCCCAAGATGAGAACGTGAAGTCCACGCGGTAGCCCACCTGCTGAGCGAGCTCGAGAAACTCGCCGAAGCCCCATCCACGGCCCTCACCAAAACCCACGACGAAGCGTCCACCCGGACGCAGTGCCTTAAAAACATTGCGCAAGGCGGCCTCGCGGCCCTCGGTCGCAATGAAAGTCATAACGTTGCCAGCGGCCACGGCGATGTCGAAATTTCCCTCGGGGATCTCATCTTCCGATAAATCCCCGATGTGCCACTCGGCCTCCGGATAATCATGCTCTGCATGCTCGATGAGGATTGGATCGACGTCAACGCCAAGTACTGTGTGGCCGCGCTTGGCCAACTCGCCGCCGAGACGCCCCGATCCACAGCCTGCGTCAAGGACACGGGAGGAGCGTTCACTCATGGCGTCGATAAGCCGGGCTTCGCCATCGATGTCCTTGCCCTGGGCTCGAAGCGTCTTCCACTTCCGTGCAAAATTGTGGGAATGGGCCGGGTTGGCTGCGGTAACTTCTTTCCAGGTAGGCATAAAAGCGATTATATGCCCTCACACGGTGTAAGCTTTACCCGCTCTCATAAAACCGCCGGGGAAGCACGCCTCCCGGGCCCAGAACACGCGAAGGAGGCTGTCCCACGATGCCGTCTGTACCGTCGCCCTTTAGGCCACGTAAAAAGAACGATCCCCCCAGCTCCTCACCTACGTTCTCCGTGCCCGTAGAGCGCGCAATCGAGCACTGCCGTGTCTTCGTCGATGGCGAGGCGTTGCCCGGCGAATTTACGCCGCATAGTGCGGTGCAAACCATCGAAGAATACGGTCGCGGCTTCGTCTGGGTCGGCCTTTATGAGCCTTTCGAATCCCAAATGACGAAGGTGGCCTCAGAGTTTCGTATCCACGAACTCATCGTTGAAGACGTTGTCCAAGCGCATCAGCGTCCCAAGCTGGAGCGCTACGATGACCAGCTCTTCGTCGTCGCGCGCTCGGTGAATTACCGCGACCATGATGAAGTGACTGATAAGCGCCAGATCATTTCCACCGGTGAGGTGCAGATGATTATTGGTGACACGTTCATCATCACCGTGCGCCACTCTGCCAAGTTGCCGAATCTGGCGTATGTGGTGCAGGACGAACAGGATCTCGTCGAGCAAGGCCCCGTCGCGATGGCGTGGAAAATCCTCGACATGATGGTGGACCGGTACTCCGAGATTTGTCGCCTCATCGCCATCGAGGTCGACGAGCTCGAGGAGGAGGTTTTCACCCCCAACTCGCTGCCCAACATTGACCGTATCTACATGTTCAAGCGCGAGATCCTCGAGATGAAGCACGCTATCGATCCGCTTTCGGCGGCGTTGCGCGCGATGAATTCCGACCATAAGGATCTCATCTCGAAGACAATTCGCTCCTATCTGCGTGACGTTAACGACCATGAGCTCGTGGTGAAAGACCAGGTGGCGGGCTTCGATGAACGGTTGACTTCGCTTATCGACGCCTCCGTGGCCAAAGTCACCATGCAACAGAACTCCGACATGCGCACCATCTCCGCTGTCGTCGGCATGTGGGCTGCGCCGACGCTGGTAGCTGGCGTATACGGTATGAACTTCGATGTCATGCCAGAGCTTCACTTCAGGTGGGGTTACTTCGGAGCACTGGGCCTCATGGTGCTGGTTGTGGCAGCCATGTGGTGGTGGTTCCGCCGCAACCACTGGTTGTAGGCCGCAGTGCTTACTGAACGGTCATCGTACGCAGCGTGGAGGCGGCGAGGAGGACGTCACCCTGGCTGATCTTGACTTCCCACAGCTGCGTGCGGCGCCCCTTGTAAAGGGGGGTAGCAACCGCAGTGACGATCCCGTCTGCCACGGGCTTGAGGAAGTCCGTGTTGTTGTTAACGCCCACCACCGGCTTGCCCGCCACGATAAGGCTGCCTACCGACGCCGTCGATTCTGTGATCGTGCAGTACAGACCGCCATTGGCCACGCCCCACGGCTGGTGGTGATCCGGCACCACCTCAACCTCAGAGCGAATCTCGTCTTCCGAGATGTGCGTATAGCGCAGGCCGATCAGCCCTGCCAAGCCCTGTGGGTTGGAGTTGATGAGGCCAAGTTCTTCCTCGTTGAGAGAGCGTGACTGGGCAGCCGCGAGGAGCTTTACAAAGATTTCAGAGTGTTCCATGCCACACAAGGCTAGTCGATTCTGGTGACGTAGGATGGTGGACATGACTCAAACTGCTGAAAAGACAGATCTCGCTCAGATTGGCGTTGTGGGCCTTGCCGTCATGGGCTCTAACCTGGCGCGCAACTTTGCTCGCAATGGCAACACAGTTGCGGTGTACAACCGCAGCCCCGAGAAGACCCGTGCACTCATCGCAGAGCACGGCGAGGAAGGTCACTTCATTCCGTCTGAAACCGTCGAGGATTTCGTTGCCTCGCTGGAGCGCCCGCGCAAGGCCATCATCATGGTTCAGGCAGGAAAGGCTACCGATGCCGTCATCAACCAGCTGGCTGACGCCATGGATGAGGGCGATATCATCATCGACGGCGGTAACGCGCTGTTCACGGACACCATTCGCCGTGAGAAGGAGGTCGCAGCGAAAGGCCGCCACTTCGTCGGTGCTGGAATCTCCGGTGGCGAAGAAGGCGCGCTGAACGGTCCCTCCATCATGCCAGGAGGCCCAGCCGAGTCCTGGGAGACCCTCGGCCCCATCCTGGAGTCCATCGCCGCCAACGTTGATGGCACTCCCTGTGTGACCCACATCGGCCCCGATGGCGCTGGCCACTTCGTCAAGATGGTTCACAACGGCATCGAATACGCCGATATGCAGGTCATCGGTGAGGCTTACCAGCTGCTGCGCTACGGTGCAGGGCTGGAGCCGGCCGAGATTGCAGAAATTTTCCGCGAGTGGAACTCCGGCGACCTCGACTCTTACCTCATTGAAATCACCGCCGAGGTTCTGGCACAGAAGGATCCGGAGACGGGCGCCCCGCTTGTCGACGTCATCGTGGACGCCGCCGGACAGAAGGGTACCGGACGCTGGACTGCCATTAACGGCCTCGAGCTCGGCGTGCCTATTACCGGTATTGCCGAATCTGTCTTCGCCCGCGCCCTGTCCTCTTCCACCGCACAGCGCGTTGCCGCGCAGGAAGGCCAGCTCCCATCCGGCACTATCAAGCAACTCGACGTCGATAAGGCCGAATTCATCGAGGACGTTCGCCGCGGCCTGTATGCCGCGAAACTCATCGCCTACTCCCAGGGTTTCGACGAAATTAAGGCCGGCTCTGAAGAGTTTGGCTGGGACGTGGACCCACGCGATCTAGCCACCATCTGGCGCGGCGGCTGCATCATCCGCGCCAAGTTCCTCGACCGCATCCGCGAGGCCTATGACAACAATGCTGACCTGCCCGCACTCATCCTGGATCCGTACTTCAAGGGCGAGTTGGAAGGCCTCATCGACCCGTGGCGCCGCGTCGTCGTCGCAGCAACCCAGTTGGGCCTGCCGGCACCAGTGTTTGCGTCGTCCCTTGCTTACTACGACAGCCTGCGCGCTGAGCGTCTGCCCGCTGCTCTGATCCAGGGCCAGCGTGATTTCTTCGGCGCCCACACCTTCAAGCGCGTGGACCGCGAAGGTACCTTCCACATCGAGTGGTCGGGTGACCGCTCCCTTACCGAGTCTTAAGCGCACACGCCGCCTAGGCCCCTCTTACGAGGGGCCTCACCGCTGTGCTGTATAACCGTTGGCGGGTGCCGTTATTCACGGTTTGTTACGGTCCCGTTCTACAATTCCAGCGTCGACCAGTGGCTGACGCAGAAGAACCTCGCTTGTGGTCGAGATGTATTCGATGACAGCTGTTTCACCGGCGAGAACCTCGGACAATACGTATTCTGTTTCGCCTTCGTGCGTGTCATAGATCTCCGAAAGCATCGAACCACGGGTTGTTTTCACTTGGTTCGCTTTGCCGAAGATATCGTTCGAATTGGCAGGCACCCCGAACTGTTCTTTCAGTTCCTTGCCCGTTTTAGCTGCGGCGGCAATCGCGTCTTTGTTTCTCGTGTAGTTAACCGAAAGTTCGTCGTTTTCACCAAAGATGCAGGTAATCGTTGGCACCATGCCACTAGGATCATTGGTTCCTCCGAAGTAAGACGCGCCCTGCACACATGTATCGGTTAGTCCAGAAAGCTCTTCCGGAACCGGTGCGTCTATGAGGTCTCCCTCGCGGATCTTTTCGGCTCTCTCGATGGAAAGTGAACGGTCGAAGTAGTCAGCGGGCAAGCCTTCCAGCGGCGCGAGAGGTGCGGCCTCGACCTGTGTGGCCTCTTCGTTGTGGGAAGTGGGATTCTTAGAAGCCTCTGCGGCCTCACTCGCGCTCAGAACCGCTGAAGCCTCCGTGGTCATCTCCACAGCCGTCGGCGTTTCGCTCAGTGGCGCTCCGAGGTGCGAATCCTCTCTATCGTTGCCTGAAATCAGGCGGTATGCCGCGAAACCGAGACCGGCCAGAACCAGCGCAAGGATGAGAACAACGAGAATAATCCATCGTGCGGTCGAGGACGATGATTTCTGCGGCTCATCGACTGCGGGAAAGGGCTGCGCACCTGTTCCATAGGGGACAGACTGATGCGCTGCGTATGGGTCAGGATGATTGACATTGGAGTGCGGTTGGTAAGAATTCTGGTTGCCCTGCGGATAAGGCGACTGATTGTGAGGGTGCGTCATGCTTGACAAAGTAGCAAAATCCCAGCACACGCTCTCGCCAAAGTGATAAGGCATGGGTGGCAGTCCCCGCAAGCCGCAACGTTGAGCACCTGAGTAGCTAACGGCAAGCTACACGGTGATGGGCGTATCAGTCATTTCGGAATCACTGCCACGAACACTAGACTTGTGAAGCAATGACTACTTTTGCCGAACTCGGCCTTCCCCGTGACGTTGTGCGTGTCCTAGACAAGCAGGGCATCACAACTCCTTTCCCAATCCAAGCAGCCGCAATTCCGGATGCCCTCGCCGGAAGAGATGTCCTCGGCCGCGGGCCAACCGGTTCCGGCAAGACTTTCACTTTTGGTCTGCCGATGCTCGCCCGATTGGCGGAATCCGGAGCCTCACGTCCTGCCCGCCCGCGTGGACTCGTTTTGGCACCGACGCGTGAGCTCGCCACCCAGATTCAGCAGCGACTCGACGAACCTGCAGCAGCTCTGGGGCTGCGTGTGCTCGCAGTGGTCGGCGGTGTCAACATCAACAACCATATTCGCTCTCTTGCCCGGCCGGTAGACCTACTCGTTGCCACACCGGGCCGCGCGCAGGATCTCATTGATCAGGGCAAATTGTTCTTTGATGATGTCACCATCACGGCACTTGACGAAGCTGACCAGATGGCGGACATGGGCTTCCTCCCCCAGGTGCGGAAGCTACTCAAGCTCACACCAGATAACGGGCAACGTCTGCTGTTCTCCGCAACCCTCGACGGAGAGGTCAACAAGCTGGTGAACCAGTTCATGCATGATCCCGTCACTCACTCGACTGCACCGGTTAAAGCAGCGGTGGACACGATGGATCACCACCTGATTTTCGTTGGCACACGTGAAGCTCGTAATGACGTCGTGCTGCGCCTAGGCGCACGCAAGGGCAAGACCATCATGTTTATGCGCACGAAACATGGTGTCGACCGCCAAGCCAAGAAGCTGCGCCGAGTTGGTATCAACGCGCTTCCCCTGCACGGCGATAAGGGCCAAGGCTCGAGGACTAAAGCCATCGAAGGTTTCGCCGATGGAAGCGTGCCAGTCCTTGTCGCCACCGACATTGCTGCTCGCGGCATCGACATCGCGGACGTATCGCTCGTCGTCCACGTTGACCCGCCCGCTGAGCACAAAGCCTACCTACACCGCTCGGGGCGCACGGCGCGCGGCGGCGAGTCCGGAACCGTCGTTACGCTCGTCACCGATGAGCAGCGCGACGAGGTAGCCAAGCTCATTAAAAAGGCCGGTGTTGAGCACACGGATCTCGACATCAGTGTTCGACAGAACCCGGCCAGCAGCCCAGATCTAGCCCAGATGACGGGAGCTCGTAAACCTTCAGGCGAGCCGCTTGGACCGCCACACCAGCAACAGCCGAAGAAGCGAACCCAGAAGACTCCCCCGAAACACGCTAAAGAGCAGACTTCACGCCGCCGAGCAGGAAGCCAAAGCCAGCGTGGACGCCGCCGAAACCAGCGTCGCCGGACAGGAAATTCGGGTCAGCGATGATTCTCCAGCCCAAGGATTGGCAGGCCCGGATGCGTGCGCACGAGGAAGCTGCGGATGAGTACCTTACTCGCTATCGCCATCCAGGTTCCTACCATCCTGTGTATGACTTCCTCTTCGAGTACTATCCTGTGCGGCCATCGCACTTGCGCCGTTGGCACCCTGGCCTCGGCGTGGTACTTGCCGGAGATACGGTGCCGCATGAGGAGTGGAGGTTCTACCACCACAGCGACGCGGGCATCACACTCGACAGCGAGGCTTTCTTAGAAAAGCGTGGCGGTACGGTGCGCTACATCCTGGAATTGCTCGATAAGACCACTCACAACCCTAGTCAATTCGATTGTTTTGGCCTGCACGAATGGGCAATGGTCTACCACACTGATTCCCCTCGCCACGATCTGCCTTTGCGGCTGGGGGCAGAGGGGACGAATGAGGTCGTCGACAAGCACCGCATCAAATGCACACACTACGATGCCTTCCGTTTCTTCACTCAACCTGCACGTCCGCTTAACCTTACGGTCCTAACTCGTGAGGACCAGCCGCAGCACGACCAAGCCGGGTGTGTGCACGCAACGATGGATCTCTACAAATGGGCGTGGAAATTGGGGCCGCTCGTTCCCGGTGAGCTCTTTTTGGACACCTTCCGGCTGGCGGTGGCTGCCCGCACATTAGACATGGAGGCTTCGCCATATGACTGCCGCGAATGGGGTTTCGGGGTCGTGCCCATTGAAACTCCGGAAGGAAAGGCTGAGTATGTACGCCGCCAGCGCGCGCTTTCCGACGCCGCCGAGCCTCTCCGCGCGCGGCTTGTCTCCCTTATTCGCACCGCGCTGCCCGCTACAATGAATAACCATTGATGTGACCTGTCGGCGCGCGTGACGTTGAGTCGATAGGTCAAGTGGCCCCAGCGCGGAAGGAACATGATGGCCCAGCACTCGGATGGAAAGAATAACTACGCACTTGCTCCGTGGCTCATTATCGTGGCCATCCTCGCGGTGCTCGCGCTTGTTATCGGTGGCTTCTTCCTTTTCCGTGGAAATGACCCTGCTTCATCCGAGACCGTGGCAGAAAAATCCTCCACAGCGCTTACGCCCGAGGAGACTTCCGGGAACGCCACCACAGCAGTCTCCCCTACCGCGAAGGCAGCTCCATCATCCTCTGTCAGCTCAACATCGACCGAGGCCTCTGAGGACGCGTCATCTTCTACTGTCACTGCGCCTAGCTCGGAGAACAAGCCCGACGGCGCAGCCGATGAGGTCGCACCGAATACGTTGTTCCTCCTCGATACCTCTGAGAACCTCACTCCGTACTTTGATCCGGTAAGCCAAGGCGTAGCTGAGGCCGCACGAGCTGCCGGTGCACAGGGAACCCAGGTGGGATTGTGGAACTACTCCTCCCCCATTTCCGCCACCGCTACGGTGGGTTATCGCCAAAACGTAGCTTATGGCGATGCTGACAACGTGGCTTATGCCGCCCAGATGTTTGGCACCGGCGGAGTTCCCCAAACGCGCAGTGCTGTCATCGCGGCCCTGGGTAACGCGACGGACCAAGTGTCCGAGAGCGGAAAGGACACACGCGTCGTTCTCATCACGACGGGCACACAGCAGGACATGGATGATGCCTCTTTTGCTGAAGCTGTGAAGAATGCGCGCGCGGACGGCGTAAGCCTGAGCGTTGTCCATCTTGGGGACGGTGACAAGGACACCGAACTGGAAAAGCTGGCGGATTCTTTCACCGCCGTAGCAGATCCCTCCGATATTACAGAGGACCAGAACAGCATCGCTGCTGCAGCTGGGGTGAAGTAGTTCCCCCTGCCCCGGGTCCTCCGCGCGTACTGATTCCCGGAGGAAGGTTGCCTTCCAAGACAAAGAGCCCCGCCGCACGTTCCTCGTGCACTGACGTGAGCAGCAGTGCTGGGATGTGCGGCGGGGCTACAGGTGGGCCTCGCGGGCCTTTGCCTTAGGAAGTCTTGCGCTTACGACGAGCTGCGAGCTCGTCAAGACCGACGACGACATCAGCCTCTTCTTCCTCCACGATGCGCTCTGCAGGGAAGGAAGTAATGGTGCCGGAGAGTTCCTTCAGGATGCCAGGCACTGCAATTCCGAAGACGCCCTGGCCACCGGCAAGAAGGTCAATGACTTCGTCGTTGGAGCGGCACTCGTAGACGGTCGTACCATCAGAGACAAGAGTAAGCTCAGCCAAGTCATTGACGCCGCGGTCACGCAAAGAGTCCACGGCCAAGCGGATGTTTTGGAGGGAAATTCCGGTATCCAGCAGGCGCTTGACAATCTTGAGCACAAGCACGTCCTTGAAGGAGTACAGGCGCTGGGAACCAGAACCGCGGGCGGTGCGGATGGAAGGCTTGACCAGATCAGTACGTGCCCAGTAATCCAGCTGGCGGTAGGTAATTCCCGCTACCTGACAGGCGATAGGAACACGGTAGCCCAGTTCCTCATCCGGGCCAATATCAAAGAGTGACTCCTGGACGTAGCTTTCGCCCGCGCCGTAGTCCAGCTGGCTTTCAGCCTCGAGATTCTCGATGTGAAGGTCTTTACTGCTCACGTAATTACTCCAATGGTGTTTGAAGGGAGTTCTAGTTTTCTATTAAAGGCCACGCCGTTAACCGCGTCAAGGGTAGACCGCGCTGAACCTCTAGTAGAACTTTAGACTTGTTTCATCCCTTTGTCATCATTAGTCACACGCGTGTCATTAAAAATCTCCCAGGCAGAAAGAAACAGCGGCGCCCTCGACGGGCGCCGCGTGATGATAAACCAAACGGGAATCTAGTTCTCATCCTCCGATTCATCCTCGCCGAAAAGATCCTTTTCGGAAATTCCAGAATCGCGCATTAGCTGCTCAAAATCATCATCTTCCTGGGCTTTCCTTTGAGCAACCCGTTCATCGACGTCACGCAGCCGCTTCTCAGGGAAGGTTTCAGGGGATTCGGACTCACGTTCAAGTCCGTAGTAATCCTTCAGGTCTTCATCACTGATATAGATGGCAACCTCATTGAGCACGTCCTTCTCAAAAGTAATGGGCACGCCATAGTGATCCGCCAACACAAGAGCATCGCACATGCGGGCGTCGTGCTCCTCCCCCGTTCCGTCAATGAGATCCACCATGAACGCACCCTTGCGGTACTCCGAGACACAGATGCTCTCAATGCCATCGAGTTGATCAGCAAAGGCAATCAGGAGTTCGTAGGTACTGGGGCGCGCATTAAAATGGTGTTCTAATACCTGCAGCACACGCGCGCCGTCAATGGGTGACACCCACACAGGAACGTGGCGGTCTGCTTCTTCCCAATAGAAAAGGGCGCACAGATTGTTTTCGGGGCCGACTGGATGGATACCTAAAAGCTTCAGTTCTTCAGAATTCATGGCTTCCACTCTCCCACACTTTTGCAGTGCATGGATGTCGCGCCAGCTCTCACGGCTGAAGCGACAGAAACTACTGCAGGAACTCGTCGCGCAGCTCGGTTTTCACCAGCGTGCTGTGCAGCGAAAGCACCAGCGCTGCCATCTGCTGGGAGAGTTCTTCCGCCTGTTGCGGCGCGGTATCGGACTTCGAGTGAGCGACGGGCGTGGCAACCTGCGCAATAAGGTCAGCTTGGCGGCGAGCCGCGTTGCGCAGGGACTTGAGCTGGCGGGCCTCGAAGCCAAAGGACTCGAGAGCCACAGCGGCAGACACAATTGACACATCATCGGTGTCGAAGAAACCAGCAGCATCTGGTTTGATGAGCCCCACCTTGACCAAGCTCGCAATGTCTTCCTGGGTGGCGCCTGCCTGGTCGGCCACATCGGCATCAGTAAGTCTATTGACCACCGGAGCGCGGAGCTGTTCAGCGCTGATCAGGGCCTCAGCCTGCGAGGACACAATCGCGGTGACTTGGCCGGAGTCCATTGCTTCCAGCTGCTCGCGGATGACCTTCAGCGGAGTATAGTTATCACGCTGCGCGGTCAGAATGTAGCGCAGACGATCCAGATCCTTCTGGTAGTAGCGGCGGTAGCCCTTAGGCGTGCGTTCAGGGGTAATCAGCCCCTCCGACTCAAGGAAGCGAATCTTGGACACCGTGACATCAGGGAACTGCTTTTGCAGGTGCTTCAGCGTCACGCCGATAGACATCGGCTTCTGCTTGGCGGCCTTAGGCTTCCTAGCGGCAGAGGGTGCCGCGACGGCGGAGGAGTTCTGTGCGCTCACGATGGGGACTACTTCTGCTTTCTACACGGTCTTGAGAACACAGCGAGGCAGAGACAACTATCCCCGCCCCGCCGGTTGGAACTTACTTGGCGGCGATGAAGACCAGACGGAACTTGCCAATCTGAATCTCGTCACCGACCTCGAGGACCTGTGCGTTACGTGGCTCGCGGTTAACGTAGGTGCCATTGAGGGATCCGACGTCGACGACCTCGAACTGACCATCGTTGGCACGGAACTCAGCGTGGCGGCGGGAGACGGTGACGTCATCGAGGAAGATGTCTGCCTCTGGGTGGCGTCCCGCGGTGGTGGTGGGCTGATCCAGCAGGAAACGCGCACCAGCGTTGGGGCCGCGCTTCACGACGAGCAGCGCCTGGCCCTCAGCCAGGTTTTCAGCGCCAGCGACGGAATCGTCGGAGCTCGCCGCGGTGCCGTTTTCCATCTCCTTGAGAAGATCGGCGCGGAAGACAGAAGTAGTCTCTGCCTGCGGTTCCGGCGTTCCGGTGTTCTCGCTCATTTTTACCTCCGAAGGGTCGGATCGATGTTGACCTAATCTATATTAGCGACTCCGCTGCCCGCGCGAGCCGCCTCGCTGTAATTTACATTAGCGGAAGATGTTACCTATACCCTTGAGCACCGAATTTCCGCCCCCTGACAGCGGATTATCAGACACCATGTAGGTCCAGGTCGCACTCGGGCGGGACAAACCGTGGTCTTCCAGATGTGCACCTTCGGCATCGATGACAACGTTCTTGAATGTATCGACGGCATCATCCACTGCGCGCTGCGCCAAATCCTTAAACTCGCGCACAGCAATGCGGTGGTACTCATCGATGGGGGTCTCGCGGGCGATCGCGCGCAAGTGGATGGACTCGCGGACATCGTCCATGAGCTCAAGATGATCTGCCCAGGCTAGATCCAAGTGATAAAGCATGATTTCGCGGGCGGCGCGTTCGCGGGCGTCGGCAGGGACATCGCCAAGCTCGGCGGCTCGGTCAGGCGCACGCTCCGCGAGCTCCTCCCAAGCCTGGGCAGTATCGAGAAGCTTCGCGCGACGCTCATCAATGATGACGCGTTGGTCTGCGAGCAGCTGGTTGTACTTCCAGGTCTGGGCATGAATCTCAAGCAACTGGCCCTCGGTCACGCGTTGGCAATGTGCCACAAAGTCGCTGACTCGCTTGGACTCAATGAGTCCATCGGCATTGGGGCGCGCCGACAGGGATTCATCCTCGCCACCCTGCTGTACGACGTCATCCTCAAGGGACACGAAGAATACCGACATACCAGGGTCTCCTTGGCGGCCCGCGCGGCCGCGCAGCTGATTGTCTAGGCGGGAGGAACGGTGACGCGAGGTTCCCAGAACAGCTAGACCGCCCTTTTCCACGACAGCATCACGATCTGCTTCATCCGCGCCGCCAAGCTTGATATCGGTACCACGACCTGCCATCTGGGTAGACACGGTCACCCGTCCCACATCGCCGGCCTCAGCCACAATGCGGGCTTCGTCCTCGTCGTTCTTGGCGTTGAGGACGTTGACCGTAATCCCCCGTTCCCGCAGGGCATCGGCCAAATCCTCTGACTCAGCCACATCGTGGGTACCCACGAGAACCGGCTGTCCGGTGGCGTTAATGGCGGCGATCTCTTCGACGATGGCCTTCGACTTATCGTCCACCGTTGCATAGATACGGTCAGCCTCATCGAAGCGCTGCAGCTCCTGGTTACGATCAATGACGGAGACGTGCAGGTCATAGAACTGACGTAACTGGTCGGTGGCCTCCACCGCCGTACCCGTCATGCCACACACCAGCGGGTAGCGGCGCATCAGTTCCTGGAGGGTGATGGTGTCAAGGATGCGACCGCCCTCAGAAACCTCAAGGCCCTCTTTGGCTTCCACGGCTGCTTGGAGGCCATCGGGCCAGCGCTGGAGGTCGGCAACGCGGCCGCGGGAGGCGTCGATAAGCTGCAGCTTGCCGTCCGTAATGATGTAGTGAATATCCCGGATGAGCAGGGCCTTAGCATGCAGTGCCAGGTTAACCTTGACCAGCACCGTTCCGATGTTCTCCTCGGAGTACAAGGAGTCCAGCCCCAGCTCGCGCTCAACCCGCGCCGCGCCCTCATCCGTGAGCGCAACCGTGCGCCCATCCTCCGCAATGACGTAATCGTGTTCTTCGCGTAGTCGGGAGACCACATTGGTGATGTGGCCCGTCGATTCTTCGCCCGGCCGGTTTCCAGCGAGAACTAGCGGCACGAGGGCTTCATCAACGAGGACGGAGTCGGCCTCGTCCACAAGCGCTACATCTGCGCGGGCTTGGACCGTTTGCTCACGCGAGGTGATTTGGTTATCGCGCAACACGTCAAAGCCCAGTTCATTGACCGGGGCATAAATAATGTCCGCTTGATAAGCCGCGCGGCGCTCTTCTGGTCCGAGCTTTTCCGTCACGGAAGCCACGGTAAGTCCGAAGAACTCGACGAGCGGGCGCATCCACTCAGCGTCGCGCGCAGCAAGGTAATTGTTCACTGTCACCAGGTGCACGCGCTTGCCAGTCAGCGCAAAACCCGTTGCTGCCATGGCTCCCACGAGCGTCTTGCCCTCTCCGGTGGCCATCTGGATGACATCGCCCTCCAGCAAACGCAGGACTGCCTGCGACTGCACGTTGAAGGGGCGCATCCCCAACTTGCGCTCACTCGCAACGGCAAGTGCCGCGAGGAAGCGGGACTTGTCCGCAATGGCGCCATCTTTCACACAAGAGCGGGCGGCGTCGGCCACAGCGGCATCATCCAGCGCAGCAACATCTTCCACAGCCGAATCTGCGGCTGCCACTACAGCCTTAGATTTCTTGTTGTTGCGCTCGGACTGCGCGCCCATCGCCTTCCAGAACCAATCGAATGCACCCATGAGCACTCCTCACCTTTCTGTGCGGCCTACACATCTCCCTTCGACTTTAGTCAACCCCGGTTCGCCGGCGCGCACTTGCCCTTATATCCTTATGAGCATGCAATCCGTGAACGTGACGCTCCCCTCCAGCACCGGCACCACGATGGCCGGCACCATCGATTTTCCTGACACCCCGCCGCAAGCATTCGCCATTTTTGCGCACTGCTTCGCCGGCTCCCGCCACACCCCGGGCGCAGCTCGCGTGAGTAAGCAGCTCACCAATTTTGGTATCGCTACCCTGCGCTTCGACTTCCCCGGCCTAGGCCAGTCCGAGGGCAACTTCAGCGAAACCAACTTCAGCCAGAATGTTGCGGACATCCAGGCCGCAGCAGAGTGGCTGGCTGAGAATTACTCCGCCCCGCAGCTGCTCATGGGCCACTCTCTGGGTGGCGCGGCTTCTCTCGCCGCCGCGAATGACATCCGTTCACTCAAGGCCGTAGCCACCATCGGCGCACCGTTCGACCCAGCGCACTCGGTTCTTCACTATGCCGACAAGATTGGTGAAGTCGACGCCAACGGTGAAGTTGAAGTGACCCTAGGTGGTCGCGCGCTCATCATTTCTCGCCACTTCCTCGAGGACCTCGCGGAGACCAACCCGGAAGCGTACCTGCCACGCCTGCGCAAACCGCTGCTGCTATTGCACTCCCCCATTGATCAAACGGTCGGCATAGATAACGCCCAGAACATTTTCCTTACTACGCGCTACCCCAAGTCCCTCATCGCTCTCGATAAGGCCGACCACCTGCTGACAAAGCAGGGCGCCGCCGCCCGTGCGGCTGACCTCATCGGTGCCTGGGCGGAGCAGTATATCGTTCCCGAAAACCTTCCGGCACCGGTTGATGCTGATACCGCCGTAGCTGCCCCTGCAGTGGGCACGCGCATGGGCGTTGTCGTGCGCAACAACGAACGTGCCGTGACCGCTGACCGCACGAAGAAGGGCGGCGGCAAGGGACAGGGCTTTACCGCCGAAGGTCTGCTGATGTCCGCACTTGCCACCGCTACAACACAGGCGCTCAAAGCTGCGGGCAAGGAGCAGAAGGTCGACACACAGGCACTGGAGTCACTCACCGTCACCGTCACGCAGGACTCTGATCGTTCTTTCACCCGCACCATTTCCCTTCCGGAATCGTTGAGCTCGGAGCAACGCACCGCGCTTGTCGACGCCTCCACGGCCACCCCCATCGACTCCCTTCTCGATGCCACCGTCACCACCACAGTCGTGACGGCCGATACTGTCTCCGCCACCGCCTAGGCACGCCGATGATTGTCCTCAATCCCCTCGAACCTGGGGCACGCTGCCCGTGCGGAACCGGCCTCACTTTTGGCGAGTGTTGCTCGCGGTATCTCGCTGGTACACCGGCCCCCTCTGCGGAAGCACTCATGCGCTCCCGTTTCAGCGCCTTTGTGACTGGTGACGAAGAATACCTCCTACGCACATGGGATCCCAGAACCCGCCCCGAGCGACTCGACCTGGCCGAGACCGGGATACGTTTCTATCGCCTTGACATCCTCGATACCGTGGCTGGCGGGCCTCTCGATGACACTGGTGTCGTCGAGTTTGAGGCATTTTACAAGGGCGCTGCCACAGGGTCCCAGCGCGAGCGCTCCTCCTTCCGCCGCCAGGACGGGCTGTGGGTGTACTCAGCTGGTGAGTTCTAGGGCCTACCGGCAGTTCCCTCGCCCTATTAACCTCTGAGCGAAATACGCCCTGAACAGCAATTTGTTGAAGCGAATACCGCTGGTGTAATCTGTAGCAGTTGCACCAAGTGGTGCGACGGCGGACTATGGCGCAGTTTGGTAGCGCACTACACTGGGGGTGTAGGGGTCGCAGGTTCAAATCCTGTTAGTCCGACAGCTTTCCGGCTGGTCAGAGAAGTTCTGACCAGCTTTCATTGTTTTATTGTTCGTCCGTCCGGATGTCGTAGTCTACGAGCCCGTCTACAAGGTGAACTCGGCGGGGACTCGAGGACGCAATGTCCTCATCGTGAGTGACCATGACAATCGTCGTGCCCGCAGAGTTGATATCACGGAAGATGTCCATCACCTGGCGGCTATTCTCACTGTCCAAAGCACCCGTGGGCTCATCAGCGAAGATGATGCGCGGTTCATTGATCAACGCGCGGCAGATGCCGACACGTTGGAGCTGGCCGCCCGAGGCTTCGGTGATGTCGCGGCGTGCTAAGGATGCCACGCCCAAGTGCTGCATGAGTTCGTGCGCGCGTTCCACTAGCTCATCCCGCGGCGCAAGGCCGGCAAGGAAGGCCGGGAAAATGATGTTGTCGAGCACGTTGAGGTTCGTGAGCAGGTGGATCTGTTGGAAGACAAAACCCATGTGGGTTAGTCGCAGTCGCGCCAATTCTTTCTGGCTGAGCTGGGTGAGGTCTTCGCCGCAAAGTGTCACCTGCCCCGAGGAAACGCTATCCATTCCACTGAGCGCATACAGCAGTGTGGACTTTCCTGACCCAGATGGCCCAGTAATGGCCACCATGTCCCCGGCATCAATGTCAACGCTAATTCCGTGAAGCACGGTGTTATCGCCGAAAGCCTTGGTTACGTTGCGGGCGGACAGAATGGTTGTCATTGCGCAGTCACCTCCGTGATATGGGTACGGCTGATGGAGCGGCTACCCAGCCACGTGGCAGCGGCAACCGAAAGAGAAAGAACGAGGGGAACAAGACCATACACCAGCCAAGGATTGACCATAAGTTGGATTTGGCTGCCGCCTTGGCCAGCTGCCTCCATCCCGCCGAAGATGAGTTCCATACCGAGGTTGAACACACCCTCCCCGGCGATAAGGGCCAACACCATTCCTACCGGAACCGCGCACGCCAGCACGGAGAGAGTCCGAGTGAGGTACTGAGTACGGATACCGTCGTCCGTGTTGCCCAACGCGCGCTGAATGGCAATCGGCGTGGAGTCGGTAGCAATGAGCATACGAACGAACATTAGCGTGATCAGAGCCGCAAGCAGTGCCGCTGTGGCCAGGATAATCAAGGCCACGGTTCGCAGAGACTGGGCGACAGGTCCGAAGGTTTGCTCTGCCATGGTCTCCAAGGCGACGGGATTAGCTTTAGGCCAACGGTGAGACCACTCCTCCAGGACGTCCGCAGGCTCAACGCCAGGTTGAAGATCAACCAGCACCGTGTACCACGTGACATCTTCAAGCTTTGTATCCAGCAGCGCTTTGGCAGTCTTACCACCGTTGGTGATGTCCTGGTATGAGCCAACGATGGTCAAGGGTTTCAGTTCACCCTGCACATCCACGGGAATCGTCTCCCCCACCTCATATCCGGTCGCGCTCAAGGACATCAGCGGCAGCGCGATCTCGCCAGGGTTATGTGGTGCGCGGCCTTCGACATAGGAGGTGGGCATGGTGTCGTGGTCGCCGCTGACAATGTTCATGCTGATGCGTTCTCCAGAGACCGCGAGAACATCGTGACGGGACGTGGTGGTGAGGACGTGATGAGCCACGGAATCGGCGTGGTGCAGGGTGGCGTCAATGTCGTGAGCAATGTCCGCATCCGCAGGTGATTCTGCACGCCAGCCGAAGTAAACGTCTGCCTGCGCAATGCCCATATAGGTGCTGAACCGCGGATCATTGGCTGTGTTGGCTGCAGCGGTGGGCACAATGACGATGAAGGTAGAAATTACCAGTACGCAGAAGAGAAGGACATGGGCGCTCAGTCCACGCAGCAGCGCTATAAAGCCCAGACGAATATTTGTCGGTGTCCGCTTCGCCGTAGCGAGGCTAAGGCGCGGTCCCCTGCCAACCTCCTGTGTGCCTCCTGTTCGGAGCGCCTCCACGGCGCTCGTGCGTCCCACCCTGCGCAACATGACGAGGACAAACAGAACGGTAAGAACAAACATCAATAGCGCGCCACACATCGCCCCGGCTACGCCCGCCCCACTATGTTGGACGCCTTGGTAGGCAGATAACCGCTGTGTCATCAGGGGTAGCAACCCCAGACCAAGTGCCAACCCCACTACGGCAGCAATGGCAGCTAGCGCAGCGTATTTCACTAAATACAGCCGCCGGATCCTGCTTGTGGGTACGCCAATAGCGCTGAGCACGCCAATCTCCTTGGCGTCGTGGCGCAACGTTGTCAAAAACGACAAGCGCAGAACGAGCAACCCCACGACGAGAAGAAGCAACGACGCCAAGATGATCGCTCCGGCGCTAAAGCCCTCACCAACCGCGATGAACATGCGGAAGGTCGCGCGGTCTACCGTGGGGCCATTGGCCGGTAATCCAGCATCCATGTATGCGGTGCTTACCGTTGGGATCTGGGTATCCGGATCCTGCACCCAGAACTCGATAAGGTACTCCCGCGTGCCATAGTTACTTGCGATATCCATAAAATCCGCGTCGTTGACCGCGATACGCTTGGAGCCGGCAATCGGTGGATTCATGATTGAATCCCTCGTGAAACCAACAACCGTCAAGGATCGCGCACCGGGCCCAGTGCCGATATCCACAACGTCCCCTACCTGCAGGGAACCCTCAATCTTGTACATGATGGGCATGATGACGGTGCCGGGCTCTACCGCTCCAATGGGCTGGTTGTCCTCATCGAGTAAGAGGTCCCCACTCTTCGGCGGAACAACAAGTGAGTTCTGCTGGACATTATCGCGTTGGTCCACACCAGCGAAGACAAGGTCGGAGCTGTTGAGTGTCAGCAGTTCGACTACCTGGTGGTCGGTGACATTCGGGGTGTCCTGGGCAAATCTGTCAATGCTGTGCTTATCGACGTCTCCTGCGTGCATCTGCACGAGGTGTGGTGCCCGCGCTTGGTCGAGCAAAGCATCGGCTGCCCCGCCCAATTGTGCGATGAGCCCAGCACTTGCCGTCGCTAGCGCGACTTAGACCGCCATGAGAGCCGTAACTGCAAAGGTCAACACCGTATTTCGACGGACATCGTTCCACAGCATTCTGCCAAACATGGGGTGGATCACCTCACCGTCGAAAGAGAGCCTTACTCTGTAAGGTTGAGTTTACTTCAGCACCCCCTCCCACGTACGGATTATGCGACATGATGTACCCCACGACATCCCTCCTTAGGCGATACCACCCGAGTTTGCAAACAACACAAAGAGGCCACCGTGCCCGGCAAAGATGCCGGAGACGGTGGCCTTGATTGCTCGCTCTAGGTTTTACAGAGCCTTTGGCACAGTAGCTAGCGCATCCTTAGCGGCCAGCACGCCACGGAATGCCTTCCTTAGGCAGGTAGCCCAGCAGGTAAAGGTAATCCATCGCACCAAGTACAGAGACGATGAGGCCGCCACCAAGAAGGGCCGCGAGGAAGGAATAGCCAACCATAGAGGACATATCAGCGTCCTTGCCATCCTTACCGTCCTTGCCGTCGACGCCATCACGGCCGTTAAGACCGTTCAAGCCATCGCGACCATCTTGCCCGTTGATACCATCGCGACCTGGTGCGCCGTTGGCACCGTTCATGCCATTCGCACCATCACGGCCATCTTTGCCGTCAACGCCATCTTTACCGTCGCGGCCCGACTCGCCATCTTTGCCGTCGACACCGTCCTTGCCATCGCGGCCGTCACGACCATCGCGACCGTCACGACCTGTCTCGCCATCTTTACCGTCACGGCCGTCACGACCGTCGCGGCCGTCACGACCTGGCTCGCCATCTTTGCCGTCCTTGCCATCGCGGCCCGGCTCGCCATCCTTGCCGTCCTTACCGTCGACACCGTCCTTGCCATCGCGGCCCGGCTCGCCATCCTTGCCGTCCTTACCGTCGACACCGTCCTTGCCATCGCGGCCCGGCTCGCCATCCTTGCCGTCCTTACCGTCGGCACCGGCGGAGGGAGTCTCAGACGGCTCGGCCGTGGGCTTGCCGGAGGCAGACGGCTCGGTCGTGGGCTTGTCGGAGGCAGACGGCTCGGTCGTGGGCTTGCCGGAGGCAGACGGTTCGGAAGGGTCGGTCGGCTGAGCGGACTCGCTGGGCTTGACCGGTTCCGACTCAGTCGGCGTGGCAGGCTTGTCATTGGAGACCTTCTTGCCGTTGAGCATGTCAGCGCACTTCTGGCCGGCAGGCGCATTGACTTCAGCCAGAGCAGAGGCGGAGGCAGAAATGCCGCTGAGAGTCTCCTCAATCTCAGCGCGCTGGTCGTCGGAAAGCTTAAGGTCCTTGGCTGCACTGGCGCCCGGGAAAAGACCAGCGATGGTCACCGCAGCATTGAAGATCTTGAGGACGACGGAGACACCCTTACCGAAGGCGCCGTCAGCAAACTTGATGAGGTTCGATACGGTCTTCTTCGCAGCATCCGGGTTGTTGAGATCGACCTCTGCATCAGCGTTGTCAATGCGGCCGATGGCCATGCCTTGTGCACGAGCCAGGTCCCACGTTACGGCCTTGTCTGCCTCACCCTTACGGACGAGTTTGGCAATGCCTTCCCAGGAGCTCGCACCAATCTTCTTGATGAAATCAGACGGGATAAGATCGCCAACGACTGGGATAACCTCCCAGACGGTCTGGAGCAGCTTGTTGCCGCCGTCGTAGAATGCCTTTGCTAGGTCAAGCTTGCGCTCAAGCAACTGGCCTTCCTTGCCAGGAGCGTCAGTGATTTCACAAACTAGCTTTCCGTTCTTTTCTGCTGCGGTCACGGTGACGTCGGCGGTAGAGGCCTCGGTGCTCTCAAGCTCAGCGAGTGTCGTAGGCTTCGTGCTTTCGGTGCCGAAGAAGCTGAAATCATTGTCGCGGGATTCTCGCTCAATATCCTCGATAGCAATATCGCCAGCGTTATTAGAGTCAATCAGGTTGCCGTCCTCATCAAAGAGAGTGCCGTTGACATCGACAGTGTCGGAGCCTTCGTCCTCGTGGACGAACGCGGAATCAGTAGGCAACTCCACCGCGAGTGCCTGCGGGACAACAATCACGGACGAGAAGGTGGCGACGGCCACAGCAGTGGCAACAATGCGGGAAGGAATGCGGCGCATGGCGGTTCTTTCTTAAATCTCGATGAAGGCTTGCTTACCGTACGCGATAAGCGCAATGAATTCGGACCGGTGGCTACCCTACCGCCGATGAAATTTAATTTCTACAGTGGAGAAACCACCCAGCAACGCCACCACCCGCTAGCTGCTAACCAGAAGCACTTAGTTAACATCGCATACATTCAATATGTAGAAACATTTCACACAGCAAAGGGCAAGTCCTCCACTAGGAGATTTCCACGAATGGTGAGATCATTTACCTTCAGTTAAGGCGATGGTGTCGAAAAAATATTCCCTACCTTCCAGAAGGGAAAGGTAGGGAAAATAGTGTCCAAGATTACATCACTAGAGACACGGCATTACGACGCTACGACGCAGAGTTACTCTGCGCCGCCGAGGCTGCGCATGACACCGCCAAGACAAATATCCATGTAATGCGTAAGGATTTCGAAGATGAAGTCCGTGTCATAGCCACGCAGCGGCCCCTTAGTGGCAAGCATGGCCAGGCCGTGTGCACCGGCCCACACCGAAATCACGAGAGTGTAGAGCACCCACGGAGCACGCGGGCCATTAACCTCATCGATGGCCTGGCGCACTAGCGACATAATGAAGCCAAAGGCTTGACCGAACTCGCTGAAGTCACGCTGGACCTCCGCGGCCTTATTTGCGTTCGGAAGGAAGTCATCCTCAAAGGACATCGGAACGATCGGACCGGACGCGATCTTGATGAGAGCCTCGAAGCCTTGCGGGTCAGCCAACGCGTGGGAGACATAGCCATAACCGGTTGCCCTGATGAGGGAGAGCGCCTTAGAGCCCTCTGGAACAGCAGCCACTTGGCGGTAGATAAACTCGTAGTTGATCTTGTCTAGGTAACGCTCTAGATAACTGGCAAGCTCTTGATCGCTCTCAATGAGGTGCTCCGCCTCTTGAACGGTAAGACCAGCACGAGTGGCAGCGCCGCCAATGTGTAGGCCCGTAACACCGTGATCAAGGGATTCTTCGATCGCTCCACGCAGAAGCGCGGTACGCTTTTCCTCCTCGGTGCCACGCGGGAAATCAACAGCCTTAGCCAACAGCGGCTCTGGCTGCTCCCCAACAAGGCCGAACGGGGCAGTGCGCTCAAGCCGCTCGCCCCGGAGAAACGGGTAAAGACCAACACTAAAGGTATCCATAACACCGCTGAAGGTCTGCTTCTTGGCGGCTGGAGAAAGGTAACGAAGGATACCTTCGGCAGCTAGCTGAGTCACACCATGCAGATGCGAGAAGATTGCAAGCGCGAAGAGCATTGTGCCGTGCGCATCACTGCTTCCACCGGCCTCTTTAACGGCGTCATCCGTCAGGTCATAAAGAAGCTCGAGAATGGGACACGTGTCAGCACGACCCCCTTCGGAGGCAAAGACTTCAGCGGTTAGGTCCTCGCGAGGGGAAGCCTGT
The DNA here is from genome assembly GCF_024586525.1 of Corynebacterium sp. BF-R-2. Lineage (NCBI taxonomy): Bacteria > Bacillati > Actinomycetota > Actinomycetes > Mycobacteriales > Corynebacteriaceae > Corynebacterium > Corynebacterium sp. BF-R-2. Next base: position 89,217 of record NZ_JAMFTP010000013.1, read on the forward strand.
ACTGCCGTGAAGGCTGCAAAGGAGGTTGGATCCTCCACTGCGAAAGAGAAATAGGACATTGACGCGGAACGAAGCCTATCGACGGCCGTTGCGTTCTCCGGAAGGCGCTTGAAGTGCATGTCAACTACGGACAGCAGAGCTGCATTCAACGTCTCGGTTGTCGCCTCCACCAGTTCGGCGTCACTAGCAAAATACTCTTGAGCCTCGGCGAACGGGACATCTACTTGGTCGGCAACGTCACGCAGACGAACTGCGTCGATGCCGGCCTTGGCGATGACACGTCCGGCCTGCTCAATGAGGAGTTGCCGTGAGGGCTGACTGCCCTTTTCCGCACCTACTGAAGTAATCACGGGTAATAGCCTACCTAGGAGTCGTCTCGATTTCGCTTCACCCTACAGCATTTAGCAAGTTTAAAGGTTTTACACAGTATCTAACTCGGAGGATAAGGATTAATTTCTCACCTAGTAAGCATTCAAACACTCTATGCTTACAACAAAGAAAGAGCTCCGACCCCAACAATGTGGGGACGGAGCTCCTCTATGCGAGCTCATACGCCAAGCTAGTCCACCCAGCTAGCGTCTCCGAGCCCGAGGCAGGTTTTACTGCTCCTGACCATCCTGCTCGGGCTGGTTGCCCTCAGCGCCCTGGTTGCCCTCAGCACCCTGGTTGCCAATACGCTCGTCCAGCTGGTCGCGAGCGGAGTCAATCTTGTCCGCCTTGTCCTCACCCAGCTTGCCCTTGGCAAAGTCAGCACCCTTGTCCAGTGCAGAGTCAGAAACCTGCTCGCCCTTGTCGGAGTTCAGTGCATCCTTTGCCTTATCGAAGATACCCATATCGTATCGTCCTTTCTTTCTAACTACCGTGATAATCTATGCGGGTCACAGCAAGGAACAGCTTCTTTCCCGCCGCTATGCATCCCCACACCACGGAGAACGCGTACGTTCCCGCATGCGTGGGGTGTCCACAGCGGAGGATTTTCACGCCCTTCGCGCGACCACTTCACCAACGGTACCGACGCAACTCACACTTCGCCACGATGAGCGCCGATCCCAAGCTTCGCGCGATGAGAAACACCCATATCCGTGGGCAGCACTTCAATCTGAGAGTATTAAGGTTAGTTGAGAAAGTTCACCCCCTACGGTTACCCCTTTTCGTTCAACTCCATGCGGTGTGCCACCCCACTCTCAATTGAGAAGACTTGTACGCTAAACCTCAGTAATAGCCCGTGGCTCTCCGTTTCCGCCGCACCATACACCCCAGGGACCACCCGAGAAACTGTGATACATTCACCAAGCCTTGGGGTCTTATCAACTAGATTTGCAGCCCTGATCTCATTAGAAAATTTTCAGCACAATGCCCTCGAACCACTCTTCTCCCCCATCATCGCCTACCTACTTTGGTCTCACATGGCCAGGGAAAAAAGAGGCTGCTGTGCAGGCTCATGGAGAGCTGAAGGTTCGGAGGGACGTCGTCAAGCGCGTCAGCTCCTCTCCGCACACTGTCACGGAAGCCGACAACTTGGATGCTCTCAAGGACTTCGTCGCCCGAGGTTTTCACGCCGACGTCATCTATATCGATCCCCCTTATAACACCGGGAAGGATTTCGTCTACCGAGATAACTTCCGCCAGCGTCGCGAGGTGCGGTCTGACCATTTCGGGCAGTGGCACGCGGAATGGCTCTCCATGATGTTGCCGCGGATTATTTTGGCGCGTGAGGTCCTCGCAGACACTGGCTTTATTTTTGTATCGATTGGTGAGTCTGAAGCTGCCCACCTGCGACTCATCATGAATGAAGTGTTTGGGGAAGATTGCTTTGCCGGTCAACTCATCTGGAAGAAGGGCGGCACGGGCAAGAATGACTCCAAATACGCGGTCATAGAGCACGAGTATGTGCTCTGTTATGCCAAGAGCGCATCCAATCCGGGCTTCAATCTCGACCCGCACGCACAGACCTCAACGAGGTACAACCACAGCGACGAAAAGGGGAACTACTCCCTCGTGCGTCTTGATTCCAAGACGCTGGGCTACCTACCCTCTCTCGATTTTTCCATTACAGGCCCCGATGGTCGTGAGTATTGGCCACATCAACCGGAAGGAAAAAGCCAGGTGGCACGCTGGCGGTGGGGCAAGGATAAAGTCGCCGAACACTATGAGGAGCTGGTCTTTCGACGCGGCTTCGTCTACACCAAGAACTACGAGAAGAAGGGGGCACGCCCACGTTCAATACTTGATGGCGAACGCTTTGGAGTCACGCGCACTGGGCGCAAAGATGCTGAGGAGGCTCTCGGCATTCAAGGAACCTTCGATTTTCCCAAGCCTGTCCGGTTAATCAAGCATCTTATCGCCATCGCCGGCGGCGCCGACGCGGTCGTCCTCGACTTCTTTGCTGGATCCGGAACCACTGCTCAGGCCGTGGCGGAACTCAACCGGGAGGATGGCGGCAGCCGCAGTGTGCATCTCGTACAGATTGCGCAGCCAACAGAAGCCTCGAGCCCCGCACGCCGTGCCGGTTTCGACTCCGTTGCCGATATTTGCCTGGCTCGAGTCCAGGCGCTCGACGGACTGGACTTTAGCCACATACGCCTCACGCCAATAGAGGAGTAGGAGCCCTGCGCCGGTAGTGCGGGGGCTACGACGCCGCATGGCGGGAGGCCTCAGCAACGCCGTGCTCTTCCGTGCCTTCTGGGCGTCCCGGGATTCCGAAGAAATCCAGGACCGTGTCAGTAGCAAAGCCGCGCCCCACTTCGGGCTTATCCTTACTGGGACGACCTGGCCACACATGGGAACCACCGTTGATCCTAATATGTTGCAGCGGTGCTTTGCAGCCGGTCCATGTTTCTTTAACGGCGTCATTCGTCAGGCGCAGGCTCTCCACATCGCCTACGCATTTATTGCGCTTTTGATGCTGACCGAGCACCTCTGCGACCGAAGAGTAGGCAGTACCGTGGCGAACACCGCCCTCGTAATTGACCACCGGGTCATCCGTGCCGTGAATATCGAGGCGGCCTACAGGCCGCTCAGAGCACTCAGAGTGGATTCCCTCGTAATACGCCGCTGACACCGTTGCCACAGATCGGAACGTGCCCGGCATCCGGCAGGCCAAGAAAGCCGCAAATCCACCCCCGTTGGATAAACCCGCGGCGAAAATGGCGTCATCGTCCACGCTGTACGTCGCCCGCAGGCTATCGACGATCTGGCGGACGAAATCCACATCTTCTTCTTCACTGGTTGCTGCGTAGGGAGCCGGAGTCCACGCTTTTTCGACTCCCTGTGGGTAGGCCACAATGGCTTCGGCGGCATCGAACTGGGTGTACCCTTCCATGTTTTCAGGACTGTCGTTCCAGCCGTGGAAGGAAAGGAGCACCGGCCACGAGCGCTCCGGTGTGTAGTTCTCAGGAACATGCAGAAGAAAGCTGCGCCCAGACGCCAATTTCATGTTCTTGGTGTGTCCGGGTTCCGGTCCCACGAGCATGGGGGCCACCGGCACCCCGAGGTCATTAGTCCAGACGGCCGAGGTCGTGGGAGTCGGAGTGCCGTCAGTCCCAGCGCAAGCTCCCAGTGCTCCCACACATACCGCAGAAGACACAGCAGCACACAAAGCTCGCAGAACGCGCGGCTGGTGGGCTGTCTTAGCGCGCAACTTCACCGGTGTCTGACCCCCTGGACGTTGATTCATAAATCCTAGCCACTACAAGGTAACAGCTCCGTATCAACGAACACGTAGCGGCGCGGTAGATTGAAAGCATTATGTCCTCCATCAGCTCCCCTCCCCCGCGTCCTGAGCATTATCCCAGCTATCGCAAGGCATCCACGCAGGAGGGGCCCACATTCCGCACTGTGCACCAGCGCACGCGCTCTGCCGGCGCCTTCGTCGAGGGCGCCGAAAACTACCAGGATGTGCGCCCCAGCTATCCATTCGACGTGGCTGCACTCGTTGGATCCGCACACACGGTCCTGGATGTGGGCGCCGGCACCGGCAAGTTCACCGCAACACTCACCAACCCTGAAGTATTCGCCAGTGATCCCTCCCCGGACATGACTAGGGTTCTCAGCCGTCTCGGCATTCCATGCTGGCGGGCCACGGCGGAGGATACTGCGTTGACTAGTTCGTCACTTGATGCCGTCACCTGCGCACAAACCTGGCATTGGGTCGATGTGGACCGCGCCTGCGCCGAGTTTGACCGTATCCTTCGCCCTGGTGGCCGGGTCGTGCTCGTCTGGAACACACTCGACGTGAACGCGGATCCCTGGATCCTTCGACTCGCTCGGATTATGCACTCAGGAGATGTCCACCGCCCAGGCTTTTATCCCACCCTTGCCGCTCCGTGGGAAGTCCGGGATGAGTTGCGCCTCACCTGGAACCACACTCTTACGCCCGAGCAGCTGCACCAACTCATGCATACCCGTTCCTATTGGCTCCGTAATGGCGAGACGATTCACAAGCGCATGACCTACAACCTCAATTGGTACCTCTATGAACATATGGGTTTCCAGCCCGGCGAAGAGCTAGCAATCCCCTACCGCACCGATGCCTTCGTCCTGGCCCGCCCTGGCGAGTAGCCGCCTTCTGTACCCATGACAACTGTCATGTAAAACTCATGACGTCATGTCTACGCTGCAGGATCCGCACAGCCTTAACGTGAGGGTATGAGCACGACACACACTTCTCCCCCGGCCATCGACGTGTCCGGAATCAGCAAAACCTTCAACGCCTCTTCTCGTAGTCCGGTGCATGCGCTTCACGACGTCTCCTTCACCATCTCCCAAGGTGAAATCGTCGGTCTACTTGGAACCAATGGTGCAGGCAAGACCACGCTCATTGACCTCATCTTGGGGCTGACTACCCCGACGTCGGGCGCAATCAGCGTGCTGGGCCAAGCTCCGCTCACTGCAGTGAAAAGTGGTCGCGTCGGCGCCGTGATGCAGTCAGGCGGTCTCCTTCCAGACATCACCGTGAAGGAAACACTTGAGCTCCTCGGCGCAGCCTTCCCCTCTCACCGCCCGTACGCAGACATCATCGAACGCGCCAATCTAGGTGACATTCTTTCGCGCAGGGTGGGGAAATGCTCGGGTGGCGAGCAGCAACGCCTGCGATTCGGATTGGCTCTGCTGGGTGATCCGATGCTTTTGCTTCTCGACGAACCAACCACCGGCATGGACGCTGGTGCCCGCCGCCACTTCTGGGAAACCATGAAAGAGGAAGCCAAAGCCGGAAGAACCATCCTGCTGACCACTCATTACCTTGAAGAGGCCGACACCTTTGCGCAGCGCATCGTCATGCTCAACAAAGGCGAGATACACGCTGACGGCAGCACTGAAGACATCCGCAACGCAAGCTCCACCCGCACCATCCGGGCCGCTTTCCCTGATGGCGTGCCGAGTCGTCTCTTGAACGAACCTTTACCGGGAGTTCTCCATCAAGTGGCCACAGACACTGGCCTCAAAATCACTTCGCGCGATTCTGACGCGGTAGCCCGCTACCTGCTCACTGAAACCACAGCGCACGATATCACCATTACTGGCCATAGTCTCGAGGACTCGTTCCTTGAGCTGTCCGGCGCTTCTCCGGACCCCATCACAAATTAGGGAGTTATCCGTCATGAGCATCACCACTTCTGCTACACCAACGCTTGGTACGACCTTGAAATACGCGGCACACGACTTAAAGCGCTTGCGCCGTGACCTACCAACGCTCTTTTTTAGCATCGGCCTGCCCGTCATTTTCTACATGCTCTTCGGCGCCATGCAGGAGTATGGCGACACCGAGTTCAATGGCGGAAACGTCGCGGCTCTCGTCATGATTGGCATGGCGCTCTACGCCGGCGCTACTGGTGCCGTTGGGGCAGCTGGCTCCATGGTTGCCGAAAACCGCGCCGGGTGGGGCCGTCAACTGGCGCTCACTCCCCTCCGAGCATCTCAGCTTGGCCTTGCCCACGTCCTCAACATCGCGGTCCGCGCTATCTTGCCCATAGCTGCTGTCTTCCTCACCGGTGGGCTTACCAAGGCAACGATGCAACCCGACCAGTGGTTCCTCGCCTTTCTCATTACCTCGGCTTGTGCCATCCCTTTCGGTATCTACGGTATGGCCTGCGCCATGCTCATCCCAACGGAAAACACCGTCTCCATCGCGTCGTCGAGCATCGTCATCCTCGCTTTCGCTGGAAATGTCTTTATGCCGCTCAAAGAATCTCTGCTTGAGATTGGGCGATTCACACCAATGTACGGCGCACAGGCACTTGCCCGGTGGCCACTATCTGAAGGTGCTCAAATGATCGACGGTGAGCGCCCCTTCGTTGAGGACCCACTTTGGTACGCATGGGTTAACATCACTGTATGGACAGTGGTTTTCGTCGGGTTCTGCGTGTTTCTTCGCAACCGCGACAAGAACCGAGCATGATGCGTGATTTCAGGCTGCGGGACGCGTGCTTCGCCGCAATTTGGTTGCTCTTTCTTCTCATAGGACTCGTACGGATCCTTGTTCTGCCCTCATATTCCACGGTTCAACGCTTCTGGGCCGTTGCCATCACCGTGGTATTTTGCGTCACGTATTTTGTTTCCTTCGGTACCCTTCATACCTTCCCGCACGGGTGGTCCCTAGAGCGTCGAGTCGCTCTCCGGTGGGGCATACTCGCTGTGCTAGCACTTGCCGCAATTCCTTCGCACGGCGTGTGGGCTGTGTACTTCGTTCCGTATCTTGGAGCCTTAGTCGCTTACACCCAGCCGCTGAGAACTGCAGCCACTGTCATCACCGTCACCGGAATCATCGCTAGTATCCCCACGTGGATTTTCGACCGTCAAAACTTTGTCGACTTCATAATCATTTTCTTTGGCTGGCCTGTGCTTATACTGGCTCTCGGCACGTTATCGCAGCGCGAAGATATCGAAACCGCCTTAAGGCATGATTTGGATTTAGCCCAACAACGCGAAGACATTGCCGCCGACATCCACGATCTCCTCGGCCACACCTTGACAGCTATCAATCTCAAGGCCGAAGTAGCGCGTCGTTTTATCGACCGCGATCCAGCCAAAGCCGCCGCCGAGCTTGATGCCATCAGTTCGCTGTCGCGTTTATCCCTCGCAGAGGTACGGTCCACCGTCACGCGCATGAAGAACCCCACCTTCGCTGGTGAGATTCAGGCCGCACGCCGCATCTTAGAAACTGCCGACATCCATCCCCACTTACCTGAAACTCTTATCTCTCCACGGGCGCATGAGGACTTATTCTCGTGGGCGCTGCGTGAACTCACAACCAACGTCGTACGCCATTCTGGGGCTTCGCACTGCTGGGTTATCCTCAGCGAAGATTCTCTTCAGGTCACAGACGATGGAGACGGTTTTACCGAGGACGCTACGCAAGCGCTTGCTGCGGGCCTTACGGGGCTCGCGGGTCTTCGGCGCCGAGCCCAAGATGTCGGTGGCGATGTCATTATTCAGCGAGCGGAAGGGTTGACCACTGTCTTACTTACTCTTGATGGTGTCTGCGAGATAAAGGAGGTTCCGCGACCATGACACCTCCTATACGGGTGCTCATTGCCGAAGACCAGTCGCTAGTCCGCGGAGCGCTGACAGCATTGCTTAATACCGAGCCGGACATCGAGGTTGTTGCTGGGTGCTCATCCGGAGTCGAGGTCGCCGCCCTCGTCGCTCAGCATCGCGTCAATGTGGCGCTGCTCGATATTGAGATGCCGGGAATGAACGGCATCGATGCTGCTAAGACGATCGCCGCTACCGATTGTCGAAGCCTCATCGTCACCACTTTTGGGCGTTCCGGCTACGTCAAACGCGCACTTGACGCAGGCGTCGACGGTTTCCTTGTCAAAGACACACCCCCAGACGAGCTGGCCGACGCCATTCGCCGCGTCCATTCGGGCCTGCGCGTGGTCGATCCGCAACTGGCTCAAGACATCCTCTTTGCCCCAGATAATCCTCTCAGCGAGCGGGAAATCGAGGTCTGCCGTTTACTTGTACGCGGACTTGGCTCCACCGCCATCGCAGCACAGCTGCATCTCAGCGGCGGCACCGTGCGTAACCATATTTCCGCCATCATGTCCAAGACTGGAGCGGCCAACCGCTTTGAGGCCGCCCGGCGGGCGGAAACCAACGGTTGGATTTAAGAACTCATTAGAGCAAGACCTGAGCGAGTAGAGAGCCCACCACACAAGAGGTCACGACTGAAATCGCGCCGGGGATTAAGAAGGAGTGGTTGATGACAAACTTGCCGATACGCGTCGTTCCAGTACGGTCGAACCCGATACAGGCTAGGTCTGAAGGATACGTCGGCAGAATGAAGTAACCATAAGCAGCACCGTAGAAACCCACGATGATCGCCGGGTCGATGCCTAGCTGTAGCCCAATAGGAGCAATAGCAACAAGTGCAGCTGCCTGGGAATTCACTAGCTTGGACACGATGACGAGGACCACAGCGTAAGCCCATGGGGCTGCTTCGACCACATTACCCAGGTTGGCTTCAAGAGCTTCAATGTGTGCTTGGAAGAAAGTATCCGCCATCCAGGCCACACCGAAGACGGAGAACACCGCAGTCATTCCGGCCTTGAACACCGGGGTTGAAGCGATTTTGGAAGGTTCAACCCGGCAGCTCAGGAGAATAATCGCACCGGCAACCAGCATGAGCATCTGAATAACGAGGTTCATTGACAGCGGACTCAGCTCACCGTCTTTCCCCGGGACCAGTGGACGCAGAAATTCGAAGGCGCCGAGCGCGACGACTGCAGCAATCGCCGCCAAGAACACCACCACCGAGCGCTTAGCTTCTTTGGTAAAGACCTCATTCAACAGCGAGCCAGTGCTCTCATTAATGCGCGCTGCAAACTCTGGGTCCTTCATCTTCTCTTGGAAGACAGGGTCCTTATCCAAATCCTTGCCACGGCGCAGTGACCATAAAGAGGCGAGGATGACACCAGACAGTGAGGCCGGGATGGCCACCATCAGAATCTGCGGAATGGAATAGGCCTTATCAATAACTCCGGCGTTCTCCGCGATGATCGACGCCAGAGACACCGTTGCTACAGACACGGGCGATGCGGTGATGCCCATCTGTGCTGAGGTCGATGCCACAGCCATGGGGCGCTCTGGGCGAATGCCCTTCTTAAGAGCAATATCCTCAATGATCGGGAACATCGTGTACACCACGTGGCCGGTACCGCAGAGAACAGTGAGGAACCACGTCGTCAGAGGCGCGAGAATCGTGATGCGCTCTGGATGAGATCGCAGAATCTTCTCCGCAAATTGCATCATCACTTCCAAACCTTTGGCCTGTTGGAGTGTCGCAGCGCACCCAATGACGGCGATGATCGTGAGCATGACCGAAACTGGTGGTTCGCCTGGGGCAAGCCCGAAAGCAAAGACCATCAGCAACAGGCCGATACCAGAGATGAGGCCTAGGCCTATACCGCCGTATCGGGTGCCGAGGAGCAGTGCTCCCAGGATGATGATGACTTGAAGAATGATGGCCAGAACGGAATCTGGCGCGATGACACTAGCTAGCATGCCATGCTTTCTCGCTCAGAATTGGATACGAACTGACTACACCATATCCGGTCAAACACTACCGGACATAAGCGGAAGGACGAGCGAATTCTCACACGCGTTTGTGTGCTCAAATCGCTCGACCATAGGGTATAATCCCAGCGTAACGGGCATACTGTTATTTACTGGTCCCCCTTCTCCAAGCCTCATGTTCACCCCTTAACACAACGCTGGAGCTTTCGGGTTGCTGGTCGGGGGTTTGAGAGATAGGAGGCGTTGTGCGGGACACGCGTGCGCGAGGAGCCGGGTAGCACTATTAACGCCTCCGCGGCTCCTAGCGGCGTTGACGGCGCTCACGCACGCGCACGGCTATACGTACTGGCGAGCCGTGGAAGCCGAAGCGCTCGCGGAACTTGCGCTCCAGATAGCGGCGGTAGCCAGCATCCAGGAAGCCGGTTGTGAACAAGACAATCGTCGGCGGCTGGGTCGATGCCTGGGTGGCAAACAGCACGCGGGGCAAGCGATTGTTGTTCATTGGCGGTGGGTTGGCTGCGATAGCCTCACGCATCCAGTTGTTGAGCTGGCCAGTGGACACGCGCTGATCCCAGCTGTCCAGAGCCTCAATCATGGCTGGCTCCAGCTTCTGCAGAGCGCGGCCTGTCTCTGCCGAGATATTGACGCGGGTAACCCACGGGAGGTGGCGCAGGTTCTCATCGATCTCACGGTCCAGGTAGTAACGACGATCCTCATCGACGAGATCCCACTTATTGAACGCGATGACGAGGGCTTTGCCGGCCTCAAGAATCATGTTGAGGACGCGCTGGTCTTGCTCGGAAACTTCCTGGGAGGCGTCGATAAGCATGATGCACACCTCGGCCGCATCGATCACGCCACGCGTACGCAGGGAGGCATAATACTCGTGGCCCTGCACGTTCTTGACCTTCTTGCGCAAGCCCGCGGTATCGATGAACTTCCACAGGCGTTCATCAAGCTGAACGAGCGAATCGACGGGATCGACGGTCGTGCCGGCAGCGTTGTCCACGACGGAGCGCTCTTCCGACGTCAGCTTATTGAGCAGCGAGGACTTACCCACATTTGGCTTGCCCACCAATGCCACGCGGCGCGGACCGGAGGTGATCGACGAGTTGCGGGGTTCCTCAGGGAATAGACGCAGAATCTCATCGAGAACGTCGGCACCGCCGCGGCCGTGCTGTGCGGACACCGGCCACGGATCGCCCAAACCCAACGCGTAGAACTCGGCCATATCAGCGTACATGGTCTCCGAGTCGAACTTGTTAGACACCAAGATGACCGGCACCTCGGACTTCTGCAGTTTGCGAGCCATCACAGCATCGGTTTCGGTGATACCAACCTTGGTGTCAACAACGAAGACAATGACATCTGCCGTAGCCATGGCCAGCTCTGCCTGCCGCGCAATAGCGGCGTGGATGCCCTTGACATTGGGGTCCCAGCCACCAGTATCTTGGACGAAAAATCGCTGGCCATTCCAGTCCGCGACGTAGGATACGCGGTCGCGGGTCACACCTGGGTGATCCTCCACCACTGCTTCGCGGCGGCCCAAGAAGCGATTCACCAACGAGGACTTGCCCACGTTCGGGCGGCCCACGATGGCCACCGTGCAGAGGTTTTCCTCGGTGTGCCCATCATCCACGCCAAACTCGGCGGAAAGTGCTTCCCACTCTTCCTCGCTCAGCGGAGCGTCACCGTCGGAGTCGCTTTCGTCCTCGCCAAAGTCTGCCTCACCGAACTCGGAGTCATCGAACTCCCCCTCGTCGAATTCATAATCAAATTCCTCGGAGTCAAAATCATCGGGAGCCCAACCGCCGTGTGGATCGCGCACGATCTCTTCCTCGAGTTTGCCCACTGGATAGTGGAATTCGGTCTCGAAATCCTCCGGGTCCTGCTCAGGATTGAGATCAGGGTTCTGCGGTTGATTAGTCATCAGCGGCCTCCTTGGTAGCAGAATCCTCAATGACGGCGACGAGTGCGTCGAGTACTTCGTCACGGGTCATGTCGGAAGTGTCCACGAGCACAGCATCCTCTGCAGGACGCAGCGGTGACGTGGCGCGGGAGGAATCGGCGGCGTCGCGCCGTTGGACGTCGGCAAGCACGGTGTCGAAATCAGACTCAATGCCGGCCGCAAGGTTCTGATCGTGACGACGCTGAGCACGAACCTCAGCAGAGGCGGTCATGAACGCCTTGGCGGGAGAATCAGCAAGCACAACAGTGCCGATATCGCGGCCTTCTACAATTGCGCGGTGTGCCTGAGCAGCCAAGGAGCGCTGCAGATCCACCAGATTCTGGCGCACCTCCGGAATGGCGGACACAGCCGAAACGTTGCGGGTGACCTCGTCTTCACGGATAACGCGGGAGACGTCCTCGCCGTCAAAGATGACCTGAGTGGAATCCGGGTCATCCGAAACCTCCAGCGGAAGGTTAGCTGTGGCTTCGATAACGGCCGCGGTATTCGCCGGGTCCACGCCGGCACGCAACACAGCAAGAGTGGCCACACGGTACATGGCGCCGGTGTCGACGTACTTGGCATCGAGACGCTTGGCCAGCGCGCGGCACGTCGTGGACTTGCCTGTTCCGGACGGCCCATCGACGGCCACGATGAGCCCTTGGTTTGGCATGTTTGAAATCATTACATCCCCACCGCCTTGTACAAGCTGGTTAGTTCATTGGAGTTCAGCGCACGCATCGAGCCCGGCTTCATATCACCAAGCTGCACCGTGTGAAGCTTGGTGCGCACGAGGCGCTGGACTGGGTAGCCCGCTTCCTTCAGCATGCGGCGCACAATGTGCTTGCGTCCTTCGTGCAGCTCAACGCGTACGAGGGAGTAGCCCTGGTTCTTGTCAACGATCTGCACATAATCTGCCTTGGCCAGGCCATCCTCAAGTTCGATTCCTTCTTGGAGTTGGCGGACAAGCTTCTTATCGCCTTCTCCCAGAACGGTAGCAAGGTAAGTCTTCGTGACCTCGTATTTCGGATGCATCAGACGGTTCGCCAGTTCGCCATCGTTGGTGAGCAGGAGCAGACCCTCGGTATCAGCATCAAGACGGCCGACGTGGAAGAGACGCTGACCGGAGACAACACGGTCAGCGACGACATCGCCCACGCAGGGACGGCCCATGTCATCCGACATCGTGGACTGCATGCCACGCGGCTTGTTGAGCACAAAGTACTGTGTGTCTTCGTTGACATTGATGCGGGTGCCGTCCACGCGGATGACATCGCTGTTAGGATTCACGCGGGTGCCCTGCTTAATGATGACCTGACCGTTGACCTCAACGCGGCCCTGCTCAATGAGGATTTCTGCGTGGCGGCGTGAGGCCACGCCGGCCTTCGCCAGAACCTTCTGCAGACGTTCACCCTGGTTGTCGGATTTCTTATCAGCGCCGTCTACCAGCCAATCTGCGCCCAAATCACGGGCGACAGAGTCAGCGGTGGCCTTCTTCTTTTTCACGTGCTGATGGCGAGCCGGCTTAGCGTTGGAGACAATCATGTCGCTGTCTCGCTTCTTTTTCTCCGGTGTGCCATCGCGGCGAGCGGGTGGAGTCACGGAAATGTGTCCTCTCAATAGTTCTTCAATTTGCGGCGCACATAGGCACCGTTGTCCGCGGGCAATCCTACCCCACAGTGTGGCTCTATGAGTAGTCCTCATCAATCTGATCGATATCCGGCAGCAACGGCGCAAGATCTGGGAGGCGCTCCAGAGAGTCGATGCCGAGCAGCTCAAGGAAGAGCTCCGTCGTCTCGTACTGATGTGCCAGGCCCTCCACGCCGTCGAGCTCACGGATGAGACCACGCATCGTCAGGGTACGGACCACGCCGTCGACGTTGACGCCTCGCACACCGGCGACCTGGGCGCGCGTTACTGGCTGGCGGTAGGCAATCACCGCCAGGGTCTCCAATGCCGCACGCGAAAGCTTGGTCTGGGTGCCATCGAGCACGAACTGCTCGACCGCATCGGCGTTGTCCTTGCGAGTATAAAAACGCCAGCCCTCAGAGGTTTCCCGCAGGTCAATACCAGAGCCGCGTTCATTGAGCTCGCGCTGCAGGGACCGGAGAACATCACTAACCACGGTTGTCTCGGCATCAAGAGCGCGGGCTAGAGCCTCCACGCTAGCGGGTGAATCCACCACGAGGAGGATAGATTCCACGCGTGAGCGCAGTTGCGAAATGAGCGGCAGTACAGTGGCTTCCGTGCGGTCTTCCATGACTGGGTAGCGTACCTTAGCCACAGGCGTCCTCGTCCCAGCTAGTCCCAGTTGGCCGCCGCCACGACGGCCGGGTCCACATCGAGCCCGGTCCACGCCAGCTCCAAAGGTCCGAGGGATTCTTCTTGAACCGCGTCAACCGCTTTGGCCTTATAGAGCTCTAGCAGTGCCAAGAAGCGGCCAACAATTTCCATGGACACGGTGCAATCCCTGGTGAGGGCATCGAAGCTCATCCACTGGCCTGTGCCCAGCATCTTGAGGGTGCCAAGAATCTTGCCAGCCTGCTCCGGCACCGAGACTGCCACCTGATGAATGTGACCGGTCGCCACCTCCTCCGGTGGCTTGGGCCGGAAGACTCCCGCGGCAAGCTCGGCGAAACTCGCCGGTGTGTGCCCCAGCTTGACCGGCGGCAGAAGCTCACTAAACCGCTCCTCCATTGCTACTGCCCGGGGATAGCGGCGCTGTGCTTGACGCTGCCAGTGCGCGAACTGATCCGCTACCTGTTTGTAGGCCTTGTACTGCAAAAGGCGAGCGAAAAGAAGGTCTCGAGTCTCCAAAAGTTCAAGATCCTCAAGGTCATCAACGTCACCCCGCGGAAGAAGTCGCGCTGCCTTGAGATCCAGCAGCGTCGCTGCGATGAGGAGAAACTCTGTGGTCTCATCAAGATCCGCAGTTTCCCCTAATGCGCGGGTGTAGGCGACGAACTCATCGGTCACCTCGGAGAGCGCCACCTCGGTCACATCAAGCTTCTTGGCCTGGATGAGCTGGAGGAGCAGGTCGAAAGGCCCCTCGAAGTTACCCAGCGCAATGCGGAAGCCGGTAATCTCCGGTTGCGTCATGCCGGCACGCTAGACGTTGGCTCGCTCGATGACCTCTTTGGCTAGGTCGCGGTATTGTTTCGCGGCCTGGGAGCTCGGCGCCCACGTCGTAATGGGCTCGCCAGCCACCGAAGTCTCCGGGAAACGTACCGTCCGGGTAATAACCGTGTCGAAGACCTTATCCCCAAAGTACTCGACCACGCGGTCCATGACCTCACGGGCATGACGGGTCCGGCGGTCAAACATGGTGACGAGGATGCCCATGACCTCAAGGTCAAAGTTAATGCGGTCCGCAACCTTCTCCACCGTATCCGTCAACAGCGCTAAGCCACGCAGGGAGAAGAACTCACACTCCATGGGGATAATCACACCCTGAGAACAAGCCAGCGCGTTCACGGTCAGCAGGCCCAAGGACGGCTGACAGTCGATAATGATGAAGTCATAGTCCTTGCGCACTGGACGCAGAGCGCGGGCTAGGGTATGTTCACGGCCAACTTCGTTGACCATCTGAATCTCAGCCGCAGAGAGGTCAATGTTGGCTGGCACTAGGTCCAAACCCGCCACTCCAGTGTTCACGATGGCGGAATGAACCGAAACCTCGCTATCCAGCATGACGTCATAGATAGTGTCACCGATCTGATCATGAGTGAGGCCCAAGCCTGCCGACAAAGCGCCCTGGGGGTCCAAGTCAACGAGAAGGACTTTACGGCCAAGCTCCGCCAAGCACGCGCCCATGTTGATGGTGGACGTGGTCTTGCCCACGCCTCCCTTCTGGTTACACATGGAGATGATGGTGGCAGGGCCGTGCTTTTCCAGCGGCTCGGGTTCCGGCAGTTCCCGAAGTGGGCGGCCGGTCAACCCGACCTGCGCCTCCGAGGCTTCAAACAGTCCCTCGTCGCTCACAGTCACACCTGCTTCCTTGACCTGTACGGCCCCTTAAGTCCGGCCTGCAGCGCTTGCCGACGCCGCCTTCTTACATCGTTGTGATTACAGAGTACCCCCTGAGGCACCCGCCCCGCGATTATAGCCAGCAAAAATGGGGATATAAAGCCTAGCGGCTAGACTTCCTGCGCCGCCACAGCCAGATCACCACGCCGGCGATAAGCGCCACCAACCCCACCCCGCCGATACCACTGATGATCTCGCCGGTGCTCAGCCCCGACTCTTCAGCGTCTGTGGGCTCAGCGTTCCCCTCATCATCAGCATCCAGCTGCTGTTCAGACGGAACCTCCTGTGCGGTCTCCTGAGTGGGATCCGTCAACGTCACGACGAGCTCCGCGGTCCCAGACTCCTTGTTAATGAACTGCATGATGAACGGGTTATCTGGCTCCTTGCCCTCCGGATATGTCAAGGTCATCGTGCGCGAGGCTTTGTCGATTTCTCGTTGCACGCCCTCGACGAATTCTCCCTGTGCATTGAGGTAACGCAATGTCACGCCAGCATCCTCAAGGTGCTTGAAACGGTTATACAGGTCTAAGGCTTGCTTGAGGCCCAGCTTCGCGGTGATGGCCTGGCCCTCGATAGTGGACTCGAGATTGATATAGGAAGCTTGGGAATCATCTATACCTTCCCATCCGCGACCGGTCCGCGGCGCACTCGGCTGCTCGTGGCCAGCTGTAGATTCTCGCGCCCCTCCCCCTTCGCGCTCACCGGAAGTCGAATCACCCGGAGAATTCTCGTCACCGTGAGCGCCAAGGGCGTCATCACCGTCAGTGCCCTCAGCATCGTGAGCTCCACCGGGGGCATCGCCATCACCGCCGTCAGAGCTCCGACCGTCTTGCCCGCTTGTCTCCTGAGGAGTGTGAGCAGTTCCGTCCAGGCTCTCTGGGTCACCGCTCGTTGCAGCATCGTTGAGGTCCTGTTCGGTCACCTGTTCATCAGCAACCAGAAGGAAGGTCATAGTGATGCCCTGGTAGGTCACCGGCACGCTCAGTTGACCACCTGCGGCAGGGGCGGAAACAGTGGCCGTCCCGCCGGAAGCGGATACGGTCCAGCCATCGGCAGCCACGTTGACGTCGACAGGCACGGGCAAGGAAACTGTCGTGGTTTGGCCAGCCGGTACTGGAATCGTGGCGTCCTGTGCCTGCGCAACAGCAACACCGTACCAATTCGCTGCCGCCACTGGCGCCACGGCGAGGGACGCCGCCGCAGCAACTGCTGCGAGACGGTGACGAAGGAAAACAGAATGGAGCATGGAGATCTTTCGTTCGGGAATAGCTGCCGCGATTCTAAGCGCGAGGGTGCGCGGTACGCCACACCTCTCGGAGGGAATCGGCGGTGACGTGAGTATAGATTTGGGTCGTGGTTACCGAAGAATGCCCCAGCAATTCTTGGACGGTACGGACATCGGCTCCGCCTTCCAAGAGATGAGTGGCAAAGGAGTGACGAAGGGTATGCGGAGAAATGTTTGCCGTGAGTTGCGCGCGTTCAGCTGCGGTTTTGATAGCCGCCCAGGCACTTTGGCGGGACAGTGCCTTACCGCGCGTGTTGAGGAAAAGCGCATGTGAAGCACCCGTAGCCAGAATCGGCCGGGACCGGACTAGGTAGTCTTCCACGGCCTTCGCCGCATGAGAACCCATGGGGACAAGCCGCTGCTTATCGCCTTTACCGCTCAGCAGCACAATATCGCGCACGGAGCGAGGGGTATCACCAGTGACATCATCAACATGAAGAGAGATGACTTCTGAAATACGCGCACCGGTGCCATACAGCACCTCAAGCAAGGCACGGTCGCGGATATCGATAGGGGTTGCTGCCTCATCCGTCGGAATGGCGTTGAGCAGCTTGTCGACGTCATCCACAGTAAGCGTTTCCGGCAAGGTCTGGGCCTGCTTCGGGGGCGTGACCTCCGCTGCTACGTCGGTCTCAACAAGTCCCTCAGCAAGCGCAAACTTGTGCAATCCTCGTGCGACGATCAGTGCGCGACTCGCCGATGACTGGGCGAGTGATTCCCGCAGATGAACCAGGTAGTTCTCCACGTGAGTGCGCTGCACGTGGCGCAAGTCAGAAATTCCAGTCTCCGCCAACCAAGAGACGTAACGGTTGATGTCACGGCGGTAATTGCTCACCGTATTTTTGGATGCGCCCTTCTCCACCATGAGGTGCATGAGCCACGCCTGCCCTGCCGCCTGCGCAGGGGTTTCACCACTCACAGTTTCTTCAAGTCCACGCCAGCTCGGCGACGGGCCATAGATTGCGGACGGATATCAAAGGGCGAGTCCACCGAACGGGGAGTACGTGAGCCGCTCACACACGCATGCGCAGCGAGAATGCCGGCGATGGCGATGGAGTTGACAATCTCTCCGGAAAGGACCCGATTCAAGGCCTCGTCAAGGCCCACCCACGCAAAGCCCATGTCTGCTTCTTCGTCGCCCTCGGCGTCAAGCTTGTCGACGTCCGAGAGGCCCCGCGCGATAAACACACGCACGGCCTCCTCACAGAAGCCCGGGGAGGTGACAAGGTCGGTGAGCACACCCCACTCGCTTGCCGCGAGCCCGGCTTCTTCCTGCAGCTCGCGCTGGGCACCACTGAGCTCGTCCTCGCCTTTGACATCAAGCAGGCCGGCAGGCAATTCCCACAACCGCCTGCCGACGCTATGGCGGTACTGCTCTACCATAGCCACGCGATTCTGTTCATCCAGCGCCACTACGGCAACTGCGCCGAGGTGCTCCACGATTTCGCGCTGAGCCACAACGTCACCGGGCATGACGACATCATCGCGGCGGACGGCGAGGATGGGGGCATCGAGTAGCAGCTCGCTGCCGACCACACGAAAGTCATGCGCCATTTATAGATCCTTCGGAAGCGCTGGGGCTGCACTCTGGGCATTAGCGGCGGCTCCGTATACGCCGTGTCCTCCGTCCAATTGTTCCTTGACCGCAAGGACGGCCGCCATCTGCGAAACGGGGTGATCAATGGAGTCGACAGTGGTGATCTCCGTCTTGTCCTTGCGCAGCTTCTCTAGCGCCCCGCCGTTACCGGCGGCGCGGACATGACCGGCATAGACAGTCGAGGTACCAACAGAATCGAATCCTTCAAGGAACTTCACAGTGGAATCGATTGCGTAGCGTGCCGGGGCGTCTTCCTCGCTGTCGTTTGCGGTCTGTGCGCCACCCACGACAATCACCGCTTGCGCGGGCAAAATTGTGGCGTCCTCGTACTCGATGTAGCCGGCCTCACGCAGAGCGCGCAACAAGGTGGCGCGGTCGTCAATAGATGCCAGCGGCTCTGTGCTCTTCGGATCGAGCATGAGCGCGGCTGCCATTGCTTCGCCCGCATGCGTTCCAGCATCCACCTTCTTCTCGTTGAGTTTGGCGCCCGCCGGAAGAGTGTTCGTTACCAGGGAAAGCAGCTTGTCGGCGGCACCTTGGTCAAAGAACTTCCTGGTCAACGTGATATGACCAGCATCGGTGGAATCGGCAGAGCCCAGCAACGCCTTGACCGCATTCACATCAGCCTCTTTGGCATCTGGGGTGCTGAGGACCATGACTGGACGTTGGGCCAGAGAGCCATCGACGATGAAACGGTTGAGGTCACGAAGAACGGAGTCCGCGGAGTCTAACTGAGCCTCGTGGATCTCATTTTCGACCACGAGCTCGGCATACTTTTCCCGAACCTCATCCTTCGGACCACCGCCCGGAGCCCCGGGAGTGGCGTCCATGTTTGGCGCGATAAGCAGCGTGCCTAAGGCGACGCCAAGGGCCGTGCCGAAGCCGAGGCCTGCGACGAGAAGTGACTTAGGCGAAGCCATTATTTAAACCACCCCTGCACGCTCAGGGCGAAGTTATTCCATGTGTCAATGAGGTTCTGAAGGAAGGATTCGTCTCCCCCAAGGCCCACGATAAGAATGACCACGGCGAGTGCGACCAGGATGCCGAGCAGAGCCCACAACCAGCCCATCGCACCGCCGCTCGGTGCGGTGTAGAGGTTGATCACCGCATCAGCATCCACGAGTCGGGTGCCGGCCTTCATGTGGGTCAGCAACGCGGCCGGAGTCGCATTGGGCTTGTTGGCAAAGATGTCATCAAGGTCCAACGCTCCACCGACCTGCACAATCATCTGCGCTTCGTGGTAATCCGCCAGCAAGAGCGCAAGATCCGTAGCCGAGTCTGTAGCGGCCGGGAAGGTCATTGCACCAATGCCTAGGTCCTGGATGCGTTCTAGGCCTTCAGCGGTGCCGTCGGGCTCCGCGGGAAGAATGACCTGCGCACCGCTCCGCAAAGTCTCAGAACTCACTTCAGCAGGATCACCCACGATGAAGTGAGGCTGGTAGCCAAGCTCCACAACCGTGTCGGCCGCAGCATCGACGCCGATAATGATGGGCTCGTATTCGCGGATGAAGTTCCGTAGCAACGAGAGCTTCTTGCGGTGCTCTTCTGAAGGCGATACAACGAGTACCTTCCGTCCGGCCATGTCAGAGCCCGCATCGGGGACGCCGAGGCCGTCGATAAGCAGCGGGCCCTCCGAATGAATGAACTCGATGGAGTTTCCAAAGTAGGCCTCCATGTGGTCAATGAGCTCGCGCTGGGCGGATGCGAAATTCTTCTCCGCGCGGTCGCGGGTGACTACGGTGCCCGACGTCAGCTGGGTATCCCCCACGTAAACGGTGCCGTCCTCGGTGAGGCGAGCCTTCTTGCCGTCCTTGAAGTGTGCTACGAAATCCTCGCCCACGCCTTCAATGAGGGTCACGTCGGCGTCGAGAAGCATGTGCGGCCCGTAGTTGGGGATCGACCCAGTGGAGAATTCGGCAACGTTAATGACAGCCGCCGGCTTCATATCGACAAGGGTCTGGGCCTCTTGGCGGGAAATGTTGGCGGCATTGATGACGGCGAAATCACCGGCGCTGAACTTCTTCATGCCTTTTCCGCCCGGGGTGCAGTCACGAAGCGCGCCGTGCTCTCCAGGCAGATCGGTATTACGGGAAAACAGACTCATGCCTGACAGTTTCCCCTGTTAGAGGCTCAATGTGTGGAAGGCGCGCGGAAAGCAGCAACTTCTGCCTGCGCACGGTCAAAAAGCTCTTGTGCATGCGCGCGGCCAGTATCGGTGTCATCGAGGCCCGCCAACATGCGCGCCAGCTCTTCTACCCGTTCCTCAGCGCTGAGATCCGCAACACCAGACGTGAATTTCTCCTTTGACACATGCAGATGCGAGTCCGCATAGGCGGCAACCTGGGGCAGGTGGGTGACACAGATGACCTGGTTTGTGGTGGAGAGCCGCGCTAGTCGACGCCCAATTTCCACCGCCGCGCGGCCACCCACACCGGCATCGACCTCATCGAAGACCAAGGTGGTTCCATCACCGCTCGCAAGGACGACTTCCATGGCAAGCATGACGCGCGAAAGCTCACCGCCGGACGCCGCAGATGCCAATGGTTTACCGTTGAGCTGGAACTCCACCTCGTCCGCACCGCTCTTGGAATATTTGGTCTTATTCACCGTGACCGTCAGCGTGGAATTCGGCATAGCTAGACCGTGGATTTCTTCCGTCACGTGCGAGCCAAGTTTCTTAGCGGCCTTCGTGCGTGCCGATGTCAGCTTCTCCGCCTTGGCCACCATGGCTTTCTCTGCCTCCATCACGTCCTTCTTGAGTGCCTCAAGGGCTTCAGAAGACGTATCAAGTGTTGCAAGCTTGGCCTCTGCGGAATCACGCCACTCCAAGACACCGTCGATGTCGGCGGCATACTTTCGAGTCAGGCGCTTGAGTTCTTGCTGACGCTGCAGAGATTCTTCGAGGAGACTAGGGTCTGCGGGAAGATCACTGAGATACGTCGCAAGCTCGGTTGCAATGTCGGTGAGCTGACTGGAGACCTCACTGAGGCGCTCACCCAACCGCGCCAACTCCGCATCGGTGGAGCCCGCCAGCGCCGATTCCGCAGCGCCAACAAGGTTCACGGCAGTATCTTCATCACCAAAACCTTCACCACCATCAAGGGCTGTCAGTGCCGAAGCGGCGGCTTCGCGCAGGGTGTCCACATCCTGCAATCGCCGAATGAGGGTTACCAGCTCTGCGTCTTCGCCCGGCTCCGGATCTAGGTCGGTGATTTCGGTGATAGCGAACTGGAGGCGGTCTACTTCCTGTGCCATCTCACGGCGCTTTTCCGTGCGGCGCTGATAATCCTTCGCCAGAGCACGCCAATGACTAAAGGCCTCCGTGTACGCGGTACGGACCTTATCGATAGCCGGCTCAAACCTATCAATCGCTGCTAGCTGTTGATCCGCCGCGAGCAATCTGAGCTGGTCATTTTGGCCGTGGACAGTAATGAGGTGCGAGGCGAAGTCACCCAGAGTGGCGGCGGGAACAGCACGCCCTCCCAAATAGGCACGAGAGCGACCCGCCGAGGACACCGTGCGGGAAGCGATATATTCGCCGTTTTCATCAGCCTCTCCCCCGGCGTCCTCGACCAGCTGCGCGACTGCCTCCGAGTGAGAAGAAAAATGTCCCTCGACCGCAGCCTTCGCCGCACCATCTCGTACCCGGGAAGCATCGGCGCGTCCACCGGCCAGTAGGCGAAGTCCGGTAACGACCATGGTCTTACCGGCACCGGTTTCACCCGTGAGAACGGTTAAGCCATGCGAGAGCTCCGCTGAGGAGCTTTCGATGACGCCAAGGTCAGCAATGCTGATGTCTACGAGCACGTCGGGAGTTCCTCCTTGTTCTGCTCCACTCTTAAAGGAGCATATTAGCGGCGCGGTCCGCGCCAACCTTCCACTGGCAACCGAAGTTTGGAGACGAGGCGGTCGGTGAACGGTTGATCATCGAGTCTGACCCAGCGCACTGGACGTTCACCACGAACAATCTCGACACGCGCACCGGGTGGCATCGAAATTTCACGGAAGCCATCAAGGATTACTACGGCTGGAGTCGTCGCCGATGCCGACTCCACCGCGACTTGGGAATCAGGTGACACGACGAGGGGCTTGGTGAAAAGGGCATGAGCATTGTTCGGCACCACGAGGATCGCATCCAGAGAGGGCCACAGCACTGGGCCACCGGCGGAGAAAGCATAAGCGGTGGAACCAGTCGGAGTGGAAATAAGAACACCATCGCACCCAAACGAGGACACGGGGCGACCGTCAATCTCGAGGATTGCATCGAGTACTCCCGAGCGGTTGAGATTCTCAATCGAGGCCTCGTTCAGCGCCCAGCCACGCTGGCGGAGCTCACCTTCGGAATCAAACACAGCGACGTCGATTGTCAGCCGGTCCTCAACCTCATAGGTCTGCTCGATAACCCTCACGAGAGCGCGGTCAAGGGACTCTGCCTCCCACTCGGCAAGGAAACCCACGTGCCCCAGGTTAATGCCCAGCACTGGGACATCCACCGCCCGGGCCATGTCCGCAGCCCGAAGAAAGGTGCCATCACCGCCGAGCACGAGAACGAGTTCGCACCCTTCGGCCGCCGCCGGGGTGTGTTTGACGTGCTGCAAACCTGACAAAACGGTATCTGCGGCGCACACGCGCACCTTAATTCCAGCTTCTTGCAGCAGTTCCGCTGCTCGATGCGTAGCAACAAGGTTCTCCTCACGGCTGGCATGCGGGACAAGGAGAATTTCGCGACGAGCTGTGGCCTCTGCCGTAACAGTCCTACTCACTGTGGTCCCTCCTTGATGGCCGTGTCGATCATGGCGTCTAGCTTATCTTCTGAAGTAGACATGCCGTCCTTCACAAGCCAGAGGAAATACTCCACGTTGCCACTTGGGCCCGGCAACGGCGAGGCTGCGACACCATGCACACTAAGCCCAAGGCTCTGCGCAAAGAGCGCAACATCCTTAGTTACCTCAGCACGTAGCTCCGGCGAGCGCACCACGCCACCCGAACCAATGCGATCCTTGCCTACCTCGAACTGCGGTTTCACCATGGGCAGCAACCATGCGCCTTCGGACATGCATTCAACAATGGCCGGCAGGACGAGCTTGAGGGAGATAAAGGACAGGTCTCCAACCATGGCATCACACGGGCCGTCGGTGTGCTCCAGCGTGAGGTTGCGAATATTCGTGCGGTCGAGAACGGTTACCCGCTCATCATTCTGTAGCCTCCACAGCAGCTGCCCATAGCCCACATCGACCGACAGAACCTCAGCTGCTCCCTTACGCAGGCACACGTCAGTAAAGCCGCCAGTCGACGCCCCCGCGTCCAAGACACGTCGACCCTTAAGGTCCACGTCAAAAGCGTCCAGAGCTCCAAGGAGCTTGTGCGCGCCTCGCGACGCCCAATCGTCCCCTTCCTCTGCTTCTACCTTGATGGAGACCTCTGGTTCCACCACAGTGGCAGGTTTTGTCGCTGTGAATCCGCCAACCGTGACGCGTCCAGCCTTGATCATGTCCACTGCTTGCTCGCGAGAGCGTGCGATCTTGCGGCGAACCAGCTCCGCATCGAGGCGGCGACGTTGTGGGGGCATATGTGAATCTTTCCTCAGTTGTCTTGGAGAGCATCACGCAACACAGCGTGCACACGATCTAACTGCACCAGCTCCTCCTCGAGGGAATCAGCTGGCTCCTGCAGAATGGCAGCCACGGAGGCGTCGAGTGCTTCCGGCGCCATGACTGCTCGCGGGTCATGTGGCTTTACTGCCATGTGGATACGGCCTTCTCAGCGAACTCACTGCGTGGCTGGATGTAGCGTGGCGGCTTGGGGCCAGCCCAGGCGACTTCGAGAACCGTGCGCAGCGCTTCGATCGATGTCGACTTTTCGTTACCGCCCTGCAGCACGATGTCATAGCCGTCGTAACGCGCCATGAACCCACCCTGTGCACCCGGACTTGCCTGTGCTTCTGACAGGGAGAGCTCATGGAAGCCCGCGCCAATAAAGTTTGGACGCAGATCCACCGGTGCCTCAATGAGCTCAAGCTCGCGGGACACACCGGTAAGCACATGGAACGTGTCCATCGCTGCCGTGTTTCCGCCCGCAATATCAGTGTCAAGGCGGTCACCCACTGCAAGTGGCTTCGTCGCACCCACCAGCTTGGCTGCTTGAGTAAACATGGCCGGTTCCGGCTTACCAGCTGATTTGGGCTCCACGCCAGTGGTCGAGGTAATGGCTGCAACGAGCGAGCCATTACCTACAGCCAAACCACGTTCCGTCGGCAGCTGGGTGTCCAAGTTCGAGGCATAGTATTTCGCCCCGTTGTTGATGGCGATTGCGCCTTCCGAAAGCTGTGTCCAGCCCACGGATTTGTCCATTCCTTGGAGGACGGCTGCAGGCTTGTCATCAGCACTGTCGACGACTTCGAATCCCGCTGCACGGGCTAGCGCGCGGAACGAATCGGCGCCAATGATCAAGACCTTGGCTCCCGCTGACAGATCCTCGCGAGCCATACGAATTGCGGCCTGCGCGGACGTGACGACATGCCCAGCGTCAGTTTTCACACCGATTTCCCCAAGCATATCTGCCACCGTCTGCGGACTACGTGAAGCGTTATTCGTTACATACACGGTTGGGATACCGCACGAGTTGACCACATCCACGACGCACTGCAACGCCTGGCCGCCTTCCCACACAGTTCCGTCAAGATCCAGCAAGAGCGAATCATGGGTTTTGAGAATACTCATTGTTAAAACTCGGCCAGACGCTCCGCAGCGTCCGTCCAGTCTCCTTCATCGATGTCAGACGCGTGCTGGAACCATTCCTTGGCTTCGTCCTTACGGCCAGCTTCCAGCAGTGCATTGCCATAGGCATAGGAAAGACGGCAAGCAGCAACTCCGGTAGCGTCCTTGTTCGGCTGCGCGCGTTGTATCGTGACCACAGCTGAATCTGCCTGACCCATGTCCAGTCGTGCGCCCGCGGCAACGATGGCCAACTCGATAGCATCCTCTGGCGCGAGTTCCTTGGCGTCTTCACTACGCCACAGCTCGACTGCTTTTTCAGGACGGCCGAGACCACGCTCGCAGTCAGCCATAACGGCAAGAAGGCCCGGCCCACCGGAAATACGGCGAGCCGCACGAAGTTCGGCCAAAGCCTCTTTCCACTCACCAGCACGGTAAGCTGCAATACCATTCATCTCTCGTGCCACAGAGACACGTCCGGCGCGATCCTTTGCGGCGCGTGCGTGACGAAGACTCAGCTTCGGATCATCGTCCAACCACGTTGCTGCCATAATGAGGTGTTTAGCTACGGCCTCAGAATTCTCCTTCGACAACGACGAAAGGTCCTGGAGAACCGAAGGATCAAGGTCAGTGATGTCAATATCAGACGGCAGATCCGGGTCCGTCATGCGGCGGTTAATTCGCTCCTCACGGTAACCAGAGCGCTGGGGGTGCGAGACCTTGTGCTTATCACGGTCATGGCCCTTGTGATTGCTACGCCGGTCATCACGACGCGGTTGAGCGCCGTCACGCCTACCACGACGCTCATCACGGCGATCACCGCGACGCTCTTCGCGACGCCCCTGTGATCCGCCGCGCTTGTCAAACTTGCGGCCCCCAGAGCGATTGTGTCCACGGTTGCCATTCGAGGACCCTTCGCGGTCCCGGTCCTGTTCGCGGCCGTGGTCGCGGGAGTTGGTTTCAGACATTAAAGCTATGCACTTTCTGCGATCGACGCGTCCGTATGTACCGAACCAGTGTACAGGTCAGCACCCCTAAAACAGCAATATGTTCCGCCGCTAGTGAAGCGCCCCACATTCCCCGTAGCCTGTACTCTCACCCCTCAAAAGGTGACTTGTCTAGAGGCCAGCCATAGTGGACGCGTTCGAGCCCCGCGGCAATCTGCGCCTTATTCAATCCGGTCTCCAAACTTCCGTGCCCCAACGGTTTCCCGCGCACAACAGCAAAAAAGGACCACCCGTTGTTGCGCTGAGGGTCGAGCCGAACCCTTCGAAGATCGCTTGCCAAAGCCACCCTGTTTGACTCCAACTCACGCGGGCTTTCCGCTTGCGCCTCAAAATCCTCAAAGGTATGTGTTTCCCCGCTCGGCGCCATGATCATGAGCTTCGTCCGGTAGAAATACTTAGATTTCCCCGATTTTACATTGTTCTCATCGAAATAGAGACTGCCCAACCACGCAGGGTAGCAATCGATCCAGCCGTTCTTCCACGCCGTAGCCAACTTTCTCATAAACAACCGCCACGACACGATCCGATACACGTGATAAACGAAGAGCCCCCCAAGTAGGAGAAAGACCAACCACGGAACTTCTTGGCTGTTAAGCGCCCAGACTATGAGGATGAAAACTGACTCAAGTAGCGCAAAGATTCCTAGAAACAAAAAGGCCTCCAGCCACGTCCCGCCATCGGGAACAGGCCCCTCCTCTTTGAACACCTCATAAAGATTATAGGGCGACGCGTCTTCATTCTTTTCCTTGTATGGAACAGATTCAAGATCGGCGAGAAAGACAGGGTTATAGGAATTTTTAAAAGCCACCGAAGATTGGGAAAAATCCACCATCATCTCCTCCATCCCGCCGCCAAGATCGCGCTACGCAACATATTAGTAAACAAGACCCGCACAAAGTGCGAGAACAACGCTAAAACGCACGTATACCACGCCTCCTTACAGAGCAAACGTTGTGCTGGGTTTCTATTTGGCCAGACCTGGGAGGCGACTCATTAAGGTGGGGTGTCGTGGTGGTGGCGTGGGGTGTGGGGAGTGTGCTGGGGGTCTGGGTTTTCAGGTCTGCACTTTTAGGTTCAAGTCTCCGCCCTACGGGCAGGGCGTGGAACCAGTCGCGCGGAGTGAGGTTGTGGTGTTGTTCGTGCTGGGTGGTGGTGTGTGTGAAAACGTAGAAAAAAGAGGGGGCCGTTAAAGCGGTGTTGCTTTAACGGTCCCCTCTCTTTGGGTTTGTATGAAGTTGTTTGTTTGTTGTTGTTTGGTGTCGGCGGTTTCTTACTCTCCCACAACCTCCCGGTTGCAGTACCATCAGCGCGGGCAGGCTTAGCTTCCGGGTTCGGAATGGGTCCGGGCGTTTCCCTGCTGCTATAGGCCACCGACAAACACTTAGAGCACACCTGGTCTGGTTGTGTGTGTTGTGTCAGATACTGTGTAGTGGACGCGAGCAACAGTGACGATTGTCTTTATGTTGTTTGTGTTTATTCCCCAAACCCTAAGGGTTTGGTGTGTTTGTTTTGGTCTATTAGTACCAGTAGCCTTCGCACCTTGCGGTGTGTCCAGGTCTGGCCTATCAACCCCATCGTCTGTAGGGGACCTCAAATGAAACCTCATCTTAAAACAGGCTTCCCGCTTAGATGCTTTCAGCGGTTATCCCTTCCGTACGTAGCCAACCAGCGATGCTCCTGGCGGAACAACTGGCACACTAGAGG
>NZ_JAMFTP010000014.1:0-97666 GCF_024586525.1 Corynebacterium sp. BF-R-2
AGGCAAAAAGCTCATGGAACGCATCATCCACACCCTGCGAAAGGGGTTACCGAAAGGCTTAGAAGAGCTCGCCCAACTGGGACGCACCCTGTGGCGAAGACGCAAAGATGTGCTCGCCTACTTCGATATCGGTGCCTCCAACGGCCCCGTCGAGGCAATCAACGGCAGACTCGAACACCTACGCGGCATCGCCCTAGGTTTCAAAAACCTCAACCACTACATCTTGCGGTGCCTGATCCACTCCGGACAACTACAGGACAAAATCAACGCACTCTAAAACCGGAAGGGCCCCTAAAACTCTTCAATGCACGGGTCTGATCGACCTTGGGCGGCTCGGAACAGCAGATCGCTATGCCGATTTGGCACTCATGATTGCTAACGCCGAAGAGAACTGGGCAGCGCCAGATGAAGCAGAGCGCGCCTTCGCTGTCCTATTCAATGTATTGGGGATCGAAGCCCCCGACCGCGAACGCCTTGCCTTCTATCTGCGATTGGACCCTCTGACTTGGGGTTGATGTTCATGCCGCCTGTTTTTCCTGCTCATTGGCACGTTTCGCAACCTGTTCTCATTGCGGACACCTTTTCCAGCCTCGTTTGGAAAGTTTCATTGCCAGACGGGACTCCTGCAATCGTCAAGGGATTGAAACCTATAGAAGACATTGCTGATGAACTGCGCGGGGCCGACTATCTGGTATGGCGCAATGGGAGGGGAGCAGTCCGGTTGCTCGGTCGTGAGAACAATCTGATGTTGCTCGAATATGCCGGGGAGCGAATGCTCTCTCACATCGTTGCCGAGCACGGCGACTACCAGGCGACCGAAATTGCAGCGGAACTAATGGCGAAGCTGTATGCCGCATCTGAGGAACCCCTGCCTTCTGCCCTTCTCCCGATCCGGGATCGCTTTGCAGCTTTGTTTCAGCGGGCGCGCGATGATCAAAACGCAGGTTGTCAAACTGACTACGTCCACGCGGCGATTATAGCCGATCAAATGATGAGCAATGCCTCGGAACTGCGTGGGCTACATGGCGATCTGCATCATGAAAACATCATGTTCTCCAGTCGCGGCTGGCTGGTGATAGATCCCGTCGGTCTGGTCGGTGAAGTGGGCTTTGGCGCCGCCAATATGTTCTACGATCCGGCTGACAGAGACGACCTTTGTCTCGATCCTAGACGCATTGCACAGATGGCGGACGCATTCTCTCGTGCGCTGGACGTCGATCCGCGTCGCCTGCTCGACCAGGCGTACGCTTATGGGTGCCTTTCCGCAGCTTGGAACGCGGATGGAGAAGAGGAGCAACGCGATCTAGCTATCGCGGCCGCGATCAAGCAGGTGCGACAGACGTCATACTAGATATCAAGCGACTTCTCCTATCCCCTGGGAACACATCAATCTTACCGGAGAATATCGTTGGCCAAAGCCTTAGCGTAGGATTTCGCCCTCTCCCGCAAACGACCCCATCTTTGCGGCGATCGTGGCCGGATAGCCGTCTTCGACAATCAGCCGAGCTAACCGGAGACGGGCACGAGGAGTGAGAAGAGCGTTCGGATGGGTCATCAATTGGACTCCGCCGCGGTCTTCGTAAGCGCGCGTCTGGTGAGAAGCATGATGACGAGAGCGATCGCTGTCAGCACCGAAGCGACCCAAACCGGCGCGAGCAGCCCCAGCCCGGTCGCGAGCCCGAGCGCACCAAGCACGGGCCCCGCTGCAGCTCCGATATTCAATGCTGCGGTTGCGTACGAACCGCCCATCGTTGGCGCACCCGATGCTGCATACAGCACACGCGTGATCAGAGTACTGCCGACGCCGAACGACAGGAATCCCTGAACGAGGACGAGGACGATAAGCGCAACGGGATGAGATGCGACCACTGCCAACACGATCCAGCCTGTCAGCAATAGCGGTCCGCCGACTGCGAGCACGAGGCCAGGTCGTTGATCTGATAGTCGTCCTGCGATCGTGACGCCAAGGAACGATCCGATGCCGAACATCACCAGCGCGACGGACACCCACGCTTCGGCCAAGCCCGCGGTCTCGGTCACGATGGGTGCCAGGAAGGTGAATGCCGCAAAGGTCCCTCCGTTGATCAGCGCTCCGAGTGCCATGGCCAGGATGAGCCGCGGCGTCGCCAACTGGCTGAGCTCGACACGGAGCCTTGGTGAGGTCGCGCTAGTCTCGCTCCGACCAACATTGTTCGTGACGCCACGAATGACTCCAACGGCCGCGGGAATACAGAGGATGGCGATCGCCCAGAACGTCGTTCGCCAGCCCAGCGCTGTGCCGAGCAGTGCCCCGGCGGGGACGCCCACGACGGTTGCGATCGTCGTGCCGGAGAGCAGGATCGACAGTGCACGCCCCTTCTGGTTCGCTGGCACGAGGGTAGTGGCCGTGCTCAGTGCTACGGCGAGGAATCCTGCGTTTGCGAGAGCGCTGAGCACCCGGGTGATGAGCAGGAGAGAGAACACTGGTGTCATCGCTCCGATGACGTGGCTTCCCGCGAACACGAGAAGGCAAACGATCAATGTGAGCCGCGGTGGCCAACGGCGAGCGAATGCCGCCATCACTGGCGCGCCGACGACCATACCGACTGCGAATGCGGAGGTCAGCAGGCCCGCAGTGCCGACCGAGACGTCAAGTTCGGTCGCGATCGCGGGGAGCAATCCCGCGAGCATGAATTCTGAAGTGCCCATGACGAAGACCGCCAGGGCAAGCATGTAGAGGGCAAAAGGCATCGAGTGCTCCGAGGTGTGAGATCAAGAAATGGTTCTTCTTGTCACCACGGCCAGCGCCCCGGGTACGCCAGACATACGCCCACACAGATCGTGGGCGTCGTAACTAGTGGTTCAAGGGGCTGGCGGTGTGACCGACAACCCCTGACCTGTCTGATTCGGGACTCGACATGCCCCAAACTCTAACATGCCTTCAATGGCAAGCGGTCTGGACAGATACTTCTTGAATCGGCACGGTGTCATTACGGGCGGGGGCCAGAACAACGTCCCTGGACATCACACCTAGGGCTTTGTACAACGTGAGGGCCAAGGCTGTGCGGTCTCTCGCATCGAGTTTCCGCAGGAGGGCCGAAACAAGGTTCTTGACGGTTCCTTTGTTGTTCGTCGGCATCAACCCGAGCCTGTGGACCGCCGCTACCGGCGCGCACTTCGCCCGCCCGGGTAACCGCTTCTATCCGGCCCTTTTCCGAGCTGGGTTGACTGCCCACCAGTTCGATGCCTCGGGCGGCTACGCGGACGCCGACTTTGACGAGCTGCAAGAACGTGGCATCGGCGTGTCCAACCTCGTTCCGCGCGCCACCGCCCGCGCCGATGAGCTAACCACCGACGAGCTGCGCCAGGCCCCGGCACGCCTGGACGATATCGTTAGCAAACACCACCCGAAGGTCGTGGCCGTGCTGGGAATTACCGCTTACCGCAAGGCCTTTAGCCTGCCCAAGGCGGCCATCGGGGAGCAGGACTCGCCGTGGGAGGGCACCCGCCTGTTTGTGCTCGACAACCCCAGCGGACTCAACGCCCACGCCAGCGTCGCGGACCATGCGGCCGGGTACCGGAAGGTGGCCAAGGCCGCGGGCATCGCGATTTAATCCCGCGCAGAGCCGGAGACTGTGACCTGGCGATCATTGATGCGCAAGGTGCTGTCAGCGGCAGCAATAACTGCGGCATCGTGCGTGGCGGCCAGAACGAGTGCGCCCCCGTCCGCAGCTCGCCGCAGGAGCGCGATAACTTGGTCGCGGTTAGTGGGGTCGAGGGAGGCGGTCGGCTCGTCAGCGAACACATAAGCCGCGCCGCGGAGCAGGGCTCGGGCGATCGCCAGCCGCTGCTGCTCGCCTCCGCTGAGAATAGCTGCCGGCCCGTCGAAGGGGACATCAAGACCGACTTCGCCGAGGGAGTGCAGCAATTCTTCTTTGGAGTATTGCTTCCTGGATAGCCCGAGGGTGAGGTTATCTTCGCAGCTTAGTTCGGGAATGATTCCGTGGTCTTGGTGGATTATCGCTGCGCGTTCTCGCCAGAACCTCCGCCTCCGCTTCATCCTCCACGCGGAGGCATTCTCACCGTCTATCCGGAGGAGGCCGTCCGCCGGCTGCAGGAGCCCGGCCAAGGTGTTGAGCAGCAAAGTCTTTCCGGAACCGCTGGCCCCACAGATGGCGACAAAGCCTGGCCCGGGTAGGGAAAACGTTGCATTTTCCACGAGGGACTTCTTCACCGTCCGCGTGCTGCGTCCCGCAGAATAGGTCGATTCCGCGGCGAGACAGAGATGAGAGGTGGAAATCTCCGGCGGCAGAGTGGGGGACTGATTGGGGCTAGCCAATGACATTGTGACTCCTAGGGGAGGCGGACATGTGCTGAGAAATACTGAGGCGGACAAAACCGAGGTAGACGATTAAGACAAGGCAGCTTAGCGCGGTGAAGGTGTAGAGGAACGGGTTGGGAAGCAGTAGCGGAGCCAGGACGGACAATATGACGACAACTGTCAGGCTGACCAGTTGGCTTTTGAATAGTCGCCACATCGTTTTGTCCGGTGATTGCCCAGCGCTGTGGAGGAGTACCAGGAGGCGACGGTGAACTCGGAGCTGGATGCGCGCCTGGACTATCAAGGCCGCAAGCGTGGCGAGCAAAGCTCCGAGGACGCTCAGGATACTCAGCCAGAACAGCGCCGTGCTGGCTACTAGTTCGGCCAGACCGCGATCGGCGGCGCGTACCGGGTACACGTAGCCTTCGAGGCCGGCAGCGGTAAGTTCTGGACCCAGTTCCGAGAAATCCGCGAAGAGCAAATTTTTACTCGAAGCTGTGGAGCTTAGGAAGTCTGCGTCGAAGCCGGATAGATCGTCCGTTTCAAGCACGTAAAAACAATCGCCGGGAACCAGTTCCCCCGACATTGTTCCACTAATGAATCCGACCGCATGATCGGCACTGACCGGACCAATTTGCGCAGATTTAAGGAGCAGGTCGCCGGATTCCTGAGCCCACAGATCCACGGAAGCTGCGAAATGCTCTTGGGCTGCGGAATAGTCGACCGAGTGGTTGTCGTCTCCGGGACGGAACTGATAATCCTGCAGATCGTGCCATTGGCGGTTGGCAAGTGCCACGGGGCAGGAGTCCGGCACACCGGTAGCTTCTTTCGGCAAAGTATGGCTGAGGACAGCCCCGTGCTCCCGTTCCCAGCTGAGCGCGAAGTCGCGGAAGTTCTGCTGCACACTGGGCGGCAAGAGCTCGCCTTCTTCCACGCGGCCAGCAGGGCCGTCGAAGTTGGCTGAAAAATGCAAGGCTCCAAACTCCGCGAGAGATTTCCAGGTCTGTTGGGCCTCGGATTCCTGCTGGTAGGAGCGGAGCGCAGCCGCTGAGCTAAGACCCGCTGCTACAAAGGTCACGCAGGTAAAGACCGAAATTACTTTCAGCGCTTTTCCCGCCGCCTTCTCTGCGGGGGCACGCTGCCCCAGCAGCGCTACTGCGCGGCGCAACAATGGGGCGGTGACGGCTACGGCCAAACCGGTGGTAGCCAGGGCCAAGCCTATCCCGGCGGCGTAGAACCTGAGGAACAGGAGGGCAAAAGAATAGCTCCCTTGGCGGGCGAGGAATGTACTCGCAAGACCAATGAGAACTAGGTGCGGGAGGATGACAAAGGTCCATTGCCGCCAATTGCCTTTTTGACTGCGGTGCCCGCCATTTATTGTGCGCAGCGCTGCCAATCTAAGACCGGAAACCCGAAGAACAAATACCAGGGCAAAAAGGGAAGCGACAAATAGAAACAGGATCGCCACCAACGCGGGCAGGCGGAATACGACCGATTGGATGAGGTGAAGGAACTGCGTCTTTTCGCTTAG
Source organism: Corynebacterium sp. BF-R-2 (assembly GCF_024586525.1). Lineage (NCBI taxonomy): Bacteria > Bacillati > Actinomycetota > Actinomycetes > Mycobacteriales > Corynebacteriaceae > Corynebacterium > Corynebacterium sp. BF-R-2. The sequence continues at coordinate 5,832 of NZ_JAMFTP010000014.1, forward strand.
CCTGAGCCCGTCATTCCTGGCCGATTCGTAGAAGTGGTTCGCATTGCCACCCGTTGCTTTGGGAACCAAGACGTAGTCACCGTGGTAATCCAGCGACCCAAGCTCACTGGCCGCTTGGCTCAAGGCATCCGGCCGGTTGAGCCGGGGAATGCGTTCCGGTGCTGGATAATTTTGCTCCAGCGGGATGAAAACCTCGTGGGAAGTCCCGCTTGCGTCATCGGTGCCAGTCAGCCGGTAGATGGAGTAGCCGTTCTGCTCGGCCAATGAAACCAGTGAGTTACGGATTACCGTCGGTGCGTAGTCTGACTCAAGTTCCTCCGCGAGTGAAGTCTTAGGCTCGACATAGTCAAGACTAAAGGTTGATTCGACCCCTAAGGACAAGGGCTTGGTGGAGTCAACCAGGGCTGTCAGCAGCCACCCAGTAGTCGCGATGACTGCAGCAAGAAGTAGGCTCAAAAGCCCAAGTACTAGGGGTCGAATGCGCATGAGTTCTAGCAGAAGTTGTAGTAGTAGCTGTCCTTAGTGCCCGGCAAATTCGTTGCCCAAAGCTCGGCGATCGACTTCTGGCCGCCGCGGGTGTTGATGCTTCGTTGCGTTCTGCCGTCGACGGTCACAGTCGAAGTATGGCACCGATTCACGGTGAAATAAGAACGCGCCTTAGCGTCCCAGAATCCGTACTCCCAGGTACCGCCACCTGCAGGGTAGCGAACTTTCCGGCCGACAGATGCCCAGTAGGTTGTGAAGGCTGGTGCTGCCTCGCCGAGTAGCTCGGCCATCACACCGGAAGCAAAGCCTCCCTTGGCGCCGTGGTCTTGGAATTCTTCTGCGGAAGCAACGGCTGAGTTAGATACGGAAACGCTCAGAGGAGAGGCAATCAGCAGCGCTGCAAACTGCCGAGTGCGCTTTTTGGGGGGCATAACAGTCTCCCTTGAGAGAGGAAATGAGGCGGGATTGCCTCAAAAGGGAGACTACCCTAAGTGAATATAAACGGGAATAGAACCAGTTTTCTAAATTTATTGGTACTTTTCACGGGCCTTAGGCTCGGGAGGGCGGTGGTTGTCCTTGGTCCGCTATGTCTTGGATTCACCCCACTCGGTCAAGCGGATGTGCAACGTATTAAAGCTCAATCGCTCCTCGTTCTACAAATGGGTTAACACCCGCGAAAATCGCAGGTTAAAGATATGCTCTGATGCTCTTATTGGTACAAGAATCAAGACCATCTTCGATGATGAGCACGGGCTTTATGGTGCTAAACGCATCGCTGCAAGCCTCAACGACGATATGGACTTCGGCCCGATAAATCACAAGAAGGTTGCACGCATCATGAAATCCATGGGGCTAAAAGGCTTTACCAAACGGCGTCGATGCATCACCACTAGGCGCAAGCCTGGTCACCGAGTCATGCCAGATCTAGTAGGCCGCAAATTCACCGCTGACAGGCCGAACCACGTCTATGTAGGCGACATCACCTACCTGCCCTGCAAGGGCGGCAAGAACATGTACCTTGCCACAGTCATCGATGTCTACTCGCGCAAGCTCGTTGGTCATGCGCTAGCCGATCACATGCGGGTATCTCTGGTTATCGAAGCTTTGTCTCATGCCAGCAAAGTCCGCGGAAACCTTACTGGGGCAATTTTCCATTCTGATCATGGCAGTGTGTACACCTCACAGGCATTTAGGGACCACTGCGCCCAACTTGGTGTGCGCCAATCCATGGGAGCGGTGGGAACGAGTGCCGATAATGCCCTGGCAGAATCGTTTAACGCCACCTTAAAACGTGAAGTCTTGCGTGATCGGAAAGTCTTTGACAATCCAATCAGCTGTCGCCAAGAAGTCTTCCGGTGGTGCATGCGCTACAACACGCGCAGACGGCACTCCTGGTGCAACCTTCTAGCCCCCGATACCTTTGAAGCACTCACATCAGCTACACTGACCCAAGCAGCATAGCTAACCCCCGACGTATCTACTTTCCGGGGGTCAGGCCCTTGTCCCTTAAGCCTAAGTCTCAAAGCAAAACGCCAACCCTCGGAGCAAAGGAATTCTCAGGCCGAAGCCCTACTCCCATCCGGGAACCCAGCTTTATCCTTGTCGGGTTGACGCAGTGCCCGCAAGAATAGTTGGGCGCGAGGCCTTCTACAACACAAATCTTCCCGGTGTGCTCAAAATGGCTTCAAAATACCAGGTAAACACGCGCAAGAATTTTGGGAAAATCCCCCGGTAATCTTGCGTCACTAGCCAGCGTCTGCGGACATATACAGGTTTCGCACTCGCTGCTTATTGCTGCTTGCGCCGGTAATACACCTGCCGGCGCACATGGGCGACGACATCGCCTTCCTCATCAAGGATGTCCACGTCGAACCAATGCAGGTATTTCTCGCCGTGGGCCGTCTTTTCTTCGATGAGCGCGTAGGTCTCCTCGGGAATGCGCATATCGGCGGTGACCGTGCCGCGGCCGGGCTTGAGGTACTTAATCTCACCAGCGGCATCCCAGATGCGGTACTCCTTGCCCAAGCGGTGCATGGAAGCGAGCATAAAGAACGGATCCGTCATGGCGGAGAGCGTGCCGCCGAAGGCCACGCCCATGGCATTCTTGGTCAGCATGTTTGGCGTATGGCTGACGACGACGCGGGTGCCATCATCAGCGAATTCCTTGATCTTTATGCCGGCGCCCAAGAAGGGTGGCCAGAATCCCATGAAGCGCTTGAGCTGGCGGGCAGAAAAGTGGGCCAAGAGGAAGTCTCCAGTTGATTGGTGGGGAAGGTGGGCTAAATGGCGTCTACTCTACTGGGGCGGAATGAGGCGTGTGCGCTCGTTGATTCTTATCCAGCGGCGCTGGTCGGGCGGTGAGATGTCGCGCGCTGTCTACAGGAAAAAGTAGTGCTAGCGCTAGTGCCTTTTACTCGCGCGAAGAACACAATGTTGTGCATGAAAAAGCTGGTAATTGGTGCCGTGTCTGTGGCGGCCGTGATGGTGGTGGCGTTTGTCGGGTTTGTGGGATTCATGCAGTGGGTAGACGCAGACAGCGTGACCGGTGATGACGGCGTGGCTGCCGGATACAGCGCTGAGACAGGTGGCCCGCTGGAAGCATCGTTTGCGGGCGAGGGTCCACACGAGGTCGACGTGCGGCGTGACGGCGACGTGACCGTTGCGGCGCCGACTGGTACGGGACCGTTTCCGGCGGTGGTCATGGCCAATGGCACGAATACGCCGTTGAGCAGCTACCTGCCCGTGGCGGAGCACTTGGCTAGTTGGGGCTTTGTGGTCGTCGGTGATGAGACTCCCCATACCGGAACAGGGGAGAATGTCGTTCACTTAATTGAGCGATTGCCAGAGCTGGATCCCCGAGTGGATCGATCACGGGTCGGCATTTTCGGGCACTCCCAGGGCGGTGCGGGCGCCATCAACGCTGCGGCCCACGTGGAGGTAGCAGCTGTGTATGCGGCGAGCCCGGCGTCCCACAAGGTGGCGCGGTCCAATGGATGGGACTACAACACCGCCGACGTAGAATCACCGCTTTTCCTGATGACGAGTGATGGCCGTTCGGACCGCTTGTTTGTTAGCCCGTGGAAAGACCTGCAGGAGAACTATGAATCAGCTGGTGGTCCGGCAGTCATTGCTCGTCGCCTGGGTGCGGACCACAAGGACGTTTTAGAGTTCGGGGACGGTTATGCCACCGCGTGGTTCCGCTTCATCCTCGCTGATGATCCTGACGCCCGAGACGTGTTCCGCGGCGCGGGGACGGCGGACGCTGGTGAGTTAGAGAGCAACGCGCGCTGGGACCGCGTGGGCTACAGCGGCTGGTAGCACTTAATACGCCACGCAGTTACAGCCAGCCGCGCTCGGTGGCGATGGTATAGGCCTCGAAGCGATTTTCCGCTCCAGTCTTTGTCATGGCGGAGGATATGTAATTGCGGGTTGTACCGGGGGCAAGATGCGCAGCTTCCGCGATGGCCTCGATGGAGCGGCCACGCCCGGCCAAGGCTAGGACCTCTGCTTCGCGCTCGGTGAGTGGTGAGTCCCCGGCAGCGATGGTTGCGGCCGCCAGGTCGTGGTCTACGTGGCGCTTTCCGGCGTGCGCTGCGCGGATGGCGGCGGCGAAGTCTTCTGCAGAGGCGGTCTTTGGCAGAATTCCCAGGACCCCGGCTGCGAGGGCGCGTTTGACCACAGCGGGGCGTGCGTGGCTGGTGACGACAACGACGCGGGCGGCGATGTGCTCTGCCACAGCAATACCGTCGAGTCCATCATCGTTGTTGCGTGTGTGGCCGAGCTGGAGGTCGGTTACGACGACGTCGGGAAGCGCGGCGGCATTATTCCACCACGCCAGAAAGTCCGCTGCGGAGTAGGCGACGTGGACGACATCAATGTCCTCTTCGAGGCCAATCAATGTGGCAAGGGAATTGGCAACGAGAGCTTCATCATCCAGCAAAGCAACCGTGATCATGCATCCACCTTAAGTGAGACCGTGAAGGTCTTTGAGGTCTGTTCCACAACGAGGTATCCGCCGTGTGCGGCTGCGCGGCGTCGCAGGCCTTCCAAGCCCGTGCCCGGCTGGGAGGAGGATTGTGGTTGGTTGTTGGACACAGTAACTCCCGTGGGGCCCAATGCGATGCTGACCCGTGTGGCCTGGGAGTGACGCAGAATGTTTGTGGCGGCCTCGCGGAGGAACCACGCGGCGGTATCACGCAGCCCAGGCGGGACGTCCTCGCTGGAGCCCTGGACGGTGACTTCCGCGCCTGCGGCAGTAAGGACAGTCTGTGCGCTGGTCAGCTCGGCACCCAGGTCCGGCGTGCGGTAGGTGTTGACCACCTGGCGCATATCGGAGGTAGCGGTCTGGGTGAGCTGGTACAGCTGCGCGAGTTCCTCATGCACGCGGGGATCGTCACGCGCGGCGAGTGCTTGGGCGAGCTGCGTCTTGATGGTTAGTGCTGCGAGATGCTGGCCCATGGTGTCGTGCAGGTCCTGGGAGAGCCGAAGCCTTTCCTCGGCGGCTGACAACTGTGATTCCAGGCGACGCGAACGCTCGGTTTCAATCATGGCGCGCGAAAACCACATGGTGAAGAATACCGCTCCGAAAAACAACACCCCGTACGTGAGCACGTACCCAGCGGTGCCTAAGGAGAGAAGGGCTGCGGTTGCCCCGGCGGTGACAACGAGGGAGACCACCGTGAGCAAGAAGCCGTGAGGGAGGAAAGGCAAGTAGGCGGTGAGCAGGGTGCAATAGAGTATTCCGGCAGCCAGCAGTGTGACTGTTTCCCAGGACCGCGGTCCGATGCTGAGTGCGAGGGCACATGCAGCCAGCGCGCAACCGTGGCCGATAAGCCCCCATCGCATCCACCACGAACCGCGGGGATGCGGCGTGAGGCGAAGCTGTCGGTTTGTGTGCAGGGCAGCGGAACCGGCGGCACAGGAGACCACAGTGACAGCTGCTGCCATCCACAGCTCGTCGACTCCAAGCCCTGCCCGAGTAAGAAACAGTGAGATGAGTGCGAGTGCTGCGAGCCAGGGCAGGCCGATGAGTGACCATCTGTTGACCGCCAGGAACTTGGAGGAAGGCTCCATTCTCCGCCAGCCAAGGCCAGTAGTTCGGTGGTGAGTGGGTTTCGCAGGTGCCATCGTGGTGTTCCAGTGTAATGAGCGCTCTTAGCGGTGAGTGTTCCAGCGCATGTACTTGTGCGCTGCCCACACTAAGGCCACCGTCCACGCGGCGAGTTTAATCAGATCAGTGGATGAGTCTGCGAAGACGGAGGCGAAGGAGCCGTCCCCAATCCAGCCAGCGCGCACAATGTCGACCGCTAGGGCAAAAGGTGTGGCGTCGAGGACCTGGCTAAGTGCGTCGGGCAGTGCGCTACGTAGAGAGGCCTGCGAAAACATAAGCAGCATCAGCACCGGCATCGAGGTGATCTGAGCATTCTCGGCATTGGCCGTAAAGCTGCTGGTTAGTATCGCTACCGCATGGGAACAGACTATTCCAAGCACCATCGCCAGCGCCATGAGCAGCGCGTTGACAGGCCACACGTGCGCAACGGGTGGGTCTAAAGGCAGGAACATGGACAAGGTGGACAGCCCTGCCACCATGAGAACGGACAGCAGTAGCATGGTCGCGGCAAGTGGAAGAGCAATGGAGGTGAGAATCTCCCAGTCGCGGGCTTCACCGGTGCGCAGACGTTTGAGCACCTCCTCGTCGCGTCGGGTCACCGTCATAGACAGCGCCGGATAGAAGATGCCGAAGCCCAGTGCCAGAAGAACGAAAATCTCCGATGCTGAATCAGTGGAGCCTACGGATTGATCACCGACGATCCACACGAAGAGAGGCAGGGCCACCGGGAAGAGCAACGCTGTGATGACGAGCAGTGGGTTCCGGGTGAACTGCCGCATTTCGGCGCGGCTTAAGGCGCGCAGTCGGCGTAGCGAGGCCGCTCTAGGAGCCGTAGTATTCGAGTGCGCTGTGGGGTGTGCAGCCTGTGAGGATGTCGCAGATGTCATTGAGTTCTTCCTTTTCGGTGGGAGTTAACTATTGGCAATGGAGTGGAATACCTGCTCGAGGCGGGCAGGCCGCGCGGTGAAGCCATTCAGCGTTACTCCGTGGTCGTTCGCCCACGTCAGCACTTCCTGCGTGTCCTTCTGCAGGTTCGAGGTGGTGATAGTGACCGTGTCATCAGCGCGGTGAATGGTGGTGCCGGAAAGCTGGGGAAGCGGTGCCGATGGAGGAGACGGTGAGAACGTAATCTCGGAGGCAGCAATCGACGCTAGCTCTGACATGGTGCCTTCCACGTTGATACGGCCCTGGTGCATAATCGCGATGCGATCGCAGAGTTCTTCCGCCTCTTCCAAGTAGTGCGTGGTCAGAACGATGGTCACGCCCGCAGCTTTGAGGCGGCGCAGCAGGTCCCATACGTGGCGTCGCGACTCCGGATCCAGGCCAGTAGTGGGCTCGTCAAGGAAGAGGATCTGCGGGTTGCCCACCAGTGCGCAGGCAAGATCCAGCCGCCTCTTTTCGCCACCGGATAAGGCCCCGACGGTGACGTCGCGGCGGTGGTCTAGGTGGACGTCGCCAAGCACAGCGTTACTCGGTGCAGGCGCTGAGCACGTCCCCGCCCACATCGTGAGCGTTTCCTGCACGGTGAGTGCCTGCGGCAGGCCGCCCGACTGCAGCATGATGCCGGTGTGGGGGCGCACCGTGGCGCGCTCGGTCACGGGGTTGTGTCCCAGCACGCGCACGGTACCGGCCGAAGGTGCGGCAAGACCCTCCATCACTTCCAGAGTGGAGGTCTTGCCCGCCCCATTCGTGCCCAACAGCCCGAAGGTTTCTCCGCGTGCAACGCCCAGGCTTATCCCGTTCACCGCGGTGAAGTCACCGTACTGCCGGTAGAGGTCATGTATGTCGATGGCTGATTCTGCTGTGTTCATAGCTTCAACCTTTCCGTTGGGCAACGCCCGCCGGTAGAGGCGTATGTCAGCGATTCACATGACAAAAGTCATCGCTGTTCACACGCGTCTCAGAAGGTCTCACAGTTCACAAGCGAGCCGCATCCTGATAGATTGCAACATAGTTATCAACCGAGCGGGTGACGTGTCTGCCCAGACGCAAAGAAGTGGATGAACTATGCAGCCAGAGGGAAGAGGGATTCAAGGTCACGTCGAGGGCCTCTACATCGATGGGAACTTCGAGCTGCGCGCCGGGCGCATCGCGTTCAGGGAGCGCATTGAGGAGGCCACGCTGGAGGACGTCGCCTCGGCTCACCAATTGTGGCGCGCCGGCGACCCAGAGGTGTTGCTGTGGGTACCCGGCTTCGTGGACCTGCACAACCACGGCGGCAACGGCGGGGGATTCCCCAACGGGGACTACGAGCAGTGCCTGGCCGCAGCGCGTTTCCACCGCGCGCACGGCACGACGACGCTGCTGGCCAGTTTGGTCTCCGGCACGCAAGCCGAGCTGTGCGCCCGGGCGGAGCTTTTGGCCCAGCTGGCCGATGAAGGCGAGATCGCGGGCATTCACATGGAGGGCCCGTTTATCGCTGCGGCCAAGTGCGGCGCGCAGGACCCTTCGCGCATCGTGCCTGGGGACCCGGACTTCTTCCGCGCGGTGATCGAGGCTGCCGGTGGCTACCTGCGCTCCATCACCTTTGCCCCGGAGACAGCGAACGCCGAGGAACTACTCGCGGTGTGCGCGGAGCACAACATCATCGCCAGCTTGGGGCATACCGAGGCCGACTATGACACCACGCTCGCGGTTGTTGCGAAAGCCAAGGAGCTGGGCGTGACCGTGACCGGCACGCACCTGTTTAACGCCATGCCGGCCATCCACCACCGCGCGCCGGGCGCGGTGGCGGCCCTGCTCACCGCGGCGAAGGCTGGCGACGCGTCCGTCGAGCTCATCGCTGATGGTGTGCACCTCGTCGACGGCACCGTCGACATGGCCCATAACCCCCGCGCCTTCGCCGTGACCGATGCCATGGCCGCGGCCGGCATGGCCGATGGCGTTTATGAACTAGGCTCCCTGCCGGTGACGGTGAGTGGGGGAGTCGCACGCGTCGACAGTGGTGCCATTGCTGGTGGCACCTCTACCTTGGCTGAGCAGTTCGCGCGTTTCGCCGCCCGCCACAGCCTGGGCGAGGCTGTGCGGTTTACCTCCACCACGGCCGCTGATGTGTTGGGGGACAAGGACCTGGGCCGACTAAGGGTGGGCGCGCGCGCCAACCTGGTGGGTCTTAACGCCGAGTTGGAACCTGTGCGCGTCATCGTTGGCGGCACTGATTTCGACGTTTAAGAAGGGACACTCATGGATCTACTCATTCGCTCCACACCAGCGGAGGTGGCCGCGGAAGCCGCCGATATTGTCCAGCACTATGCCAATGCCGGGGCAACCCTGGGACTGGCTACGGGCTCGACCCCGGTTGCTCTGTATCAGGAGCTCATCGCCCGCTATAAGCGCGGCGAGGTCAGCTTCGCCGGCAGCCGCGCCTTTCTTCTCGACGAATACCTAGGCCTTAACCCCGAGCACGAGCAGTCCTACTACGCCACCATCCGCCGCGAATTCACTAGCCATGTCGATTTTCGGGACGAGTTGGTAAAGAGCCCAACGGGTACTGCTGCTGACCCGGCTACCGCAGCAGCTACCTATGACAAGGCCATCCGCGATGCCGGCGGTGTGGATATGCAGCTGCTCGGCATCGGTGCCAACGGCCATATTGGCTTTAACGAGCCTTCAAGCTCCCTGCAGTCGCGTACCCGGGTCATTACGTTGCACCCGCAGACCGTGCACGATAACGCACGCTTCTTCGACACAAAGGAAGAGGTTCCGCGTTTCGCGCTGACCCAAGGTTTGGGCACGATTAGTGAGGCCCGCCATCTCCTCCTGCTCGCCACCGGCAGCAATAAAGCCAGCGCCGTCCAGGCTATGGCGGAGGGACCCCTCTCTGCGCATTGCCCGGCGTCGATTCTGCAGCTGCACCCGCACGCGACCGTCATCGTTGATGAAGCCGCCGCTGCCCGCTTGGAGGACCGCGAGTACTACCTCTATGCGGATCAGAACCGTCTGTAGCGAAACTTCATTTTCTAATTCCATAACTTCCTTGCTCGAAAGGACTCTCCTTTTATGAAATTCACTGTGATGGGGCCGTTGCAGCGGCTCGGAAAAGCCCTCATGGGTGCTGTGGCGGTATTGCCCGTTGCGGCGATTCTCAGTGGCGTTGGCTACTGGATTTCCAGCGCCGCTGGCGCCGACAACCTCGCTGCCCAGCTGCTGATCAGCTCCGGTGATGCGGTGCTGGCTAACCTGGGCTGGATCTTCGCTATCGCCATTTCCTTCGGCCTGGCAAAGGATTCCAACGGTGCCGCAGCGTTGTCGGGCTTTTTGGCTTTTGCCACCTTCATGAAACTGCTGGGCCCCGACGCCGTGGCCGGTTACCGCGGCATCGACGACCCCACCGCGCTGACCGGTGATGAGGCACTGGACTGGGCTGCACAGGGCTGGAACGCCGTGGGCGGCGGCAACGTCCTCTTCGGCATCCTCGCCGGCATCATGGCGGCGTGGGTCTATAACCGCTTCCACGCCACCAAGCTGCCGGACTTCCTAGCCTTCTTCTCCGGACGGCGCCTCGTGCCGATTCTCACCGCCATCTTCGCCATCGTGGTCTCCGGCATCCTCTACTTCGTGTGGCCGTTCATCTACCACGCACTGTTCAACTTTGGTGCCTCCATCCAAGGCCTGGGTGCTGCGGGCGCTGGTATCTACGGCGTGGCCAACCGCCTGCTCATCCCAACCGGCCTGCACCATGCTCTGAACTCCGTCTTCTGGTTCGACGTTATTGGAATCAATGACATTGGCAATTTCCAAAGTGGCCAGAAAACCATCGAAGCAGCAGCTGCTGCTACCTCCGCCGCTGACTGCCCGGGCATCTGGGCCAACGGTCAGTGCACAGTTGAGGGTGTTGTTGGGCGCTACCAGGCCGGCTTCTTCCCCATCATGATGTTCGGTCTTCCGGGCGCGGCTCTTGCCATGTACCTGCGCGCGGATAAGAGCAAGCGCAAGGTCGTCGGCTCGCTCATGGCCGCTGGTGCTCTGGCCTCCTTCTTCACTGGTGTGACCGAGCCGCTGGAGTTCTCCTTCATGTTCGTTGCCCCGCTGCTCTACGTGGTGCACGCGCTGCTCATGGGTCTCTCCGTCTTCATCGCCGCAGCTATGGAATGGACCGCCGGCTTCGGCTTCTCCGCGGGGTTCGTCGACATGCTGCTCTCCTCCCAGAACCCGCTGGCCAACAAGTGGTACATGCTGCTGGTGATGGGCGTAGGTTTCTTCTTCCTCTACTTCGTCATCTTCTACTTCCTCATCGGCTGGCTTAATCTCAAGACCCCGGGCCGCGGTGAGGACGATGCTGCCGCAGAGTCCGCCGAGGATTCCGCTAGCGGCGATGACAAGACCGCGCGCGATGCTGGCTACATCATCGAGGGGCTGGGTGGTAAGGACAACATTGACTCCCTGGACTACTGCACCACGCGCCTGCGTGTCGGTGTGAAGGAGCGCGCGCTTGTCGACGACTCCCTGATCAAACGCGCCGCCGTCTCCGGCGTTATTCACCCCTCGGAGAAGAATGTCCAGGTCATCGTGGGCCCAGCGGTGCAGTTCATGTATGACGAGGTCAGCCACCAGCTGCGCCACGGCTCCCCGGCCCTGGCTAGTGCAGGTGCCGTGGGTACTGGAGCCAGCGTGCCTGCCAGCGCCGAGGGCGCCAGCAACAGCAGCGTTTCTTCTAGCAATTCCCACGTCGAGGCCGAAGGTATTGACGTGCGTGCCCCGTTCGCCGGAGACGTCGTCGAGCTCTCCCAGGTGCCGGATGCTTCCTTTGCACAGGGCATGGTGGGCGAAGGTTTTGCGGTGATGCCTGATGCCGTCGATGCCTTCGACGTCTGCGCCCCGGTAGACGGAAACATCACCATGGTCTTCAAGACGCGCCATGCCTTCGGCATGCAGACCAAGGACGGCGTCGACCTGCTTATTCACATCGGCATCGACACCGTGGAGCTCAAGGGCGAAGGATTCACGGCCCTGGCCAAGAAGGGCGATACCGTAAGCGCCGGCACGCCGATCATCGCGGTGGATGCCAAGGTGCTGCGCGAGCGCGGCGTCAATCTCATCACCCCGGTGGTGTGCCCGACGGCCAAGCAGGTCGCCAGCATCGACATCGCCCGTGAGGGCCATGCCCTGCCAGGCGAGGTCGCAGCAACCATCATGCGCAGCAGCTAACCTGATTCGGCTCAGCCCAGACATAAAAGCCCAGACATAAAACTGCCCTAGTTGCCAAAACCAGCGGTGCTCCATGCGCTGAGGAGCGAAGGTTTTGGCAACTAGGGCAGTTATGTCCCCCGGTGGGTCCCATGTCATGAGAAAAATGAGTGTGGGCTAGTCGGTGTCGCGCAGCAGGCGCGGCACCACCTTGCCGGTGGCGTTGCGCGGCAGCTTGTCCAGGAAGTGAACATCACGCGGCACCGAGTGGTCGGCGAGGTTATCGCGGACCCAGGTGCGGATGGCGTCGGCAGTCACGGCCTTACCCACAGCATCGCGCGTGGTTACCGCCCACACGGCGATGCGCTGGAAGGTGGTTTCGTCCTTGACACCACCGGCATGGACCTCGGCGATGCCCGGCATGGTTTCGAGCACCTCGGTGACGGACTGTGGGTGCACGTTTTCACCGCCGACGATGATCATGTCATCGGCGCGGCCCACGACATGCAGGTAACCGTCGGCGTCGATATAGCCCAAGTCACCGATGGAAATGAGGCCATCGACCTTGTTGAGCGGAATCTTCGGGTTGGTATAGCCAATGAGCGCGGTGGAGTTAGTCAGGTAAATCTCGCCGACCTCGCCGTGGGGGACTTCATTGCCTTCCTCATCGAGGATGCGCAGCTTGGTACCGGAGGCGATCTTGCCGCCGATGGTGGGGTCCTTGGCCACCTCTTCCATGGTGGCGGTTGAGGCTAGGGCTAGCTCCGTGGAGCCATAGACATTGCAGAGAATCGGGCCGAAGCGCTCGTGAGTTTCCTTGACGATTTCCGGGGTCAGCGCATGGCCCGCGGAGGCGATGAACTTCAGGCTTGAGGTGTCATATGTCGAGTCTGGGTCGGCAGCCACCATCTGACGGAAGAAGACGGGGGAGGAGAGAAGGCCCTCGAGGCTGTAGCGCTGGATGTCATCGAGCGCTGCGGATGGGTCGAAGACGCGGCGGGTAACAATGGTGTTGCGCAGGCCCAGGGCAATGTTGAGGCAGGCCCAACCCCAAGTGTGGAACATCGATGCGGTCATCTGAACCTTCTGGTCCGCACGCCACGGTATGGAGTCCACGATGGATGCCAGCACCACCGGCAGCGTGGGCTCGGGGCGCATAATTCCCTTGGGGATTCCGGTGGTCCCGGAGGACATGAGCACGATATGCCCATGGTTGGGCCAGGTGGGGAGCATGTGCTTCTCGACGCCCCTCCGGTCCGCCACAATCTCGCGCAGCGAGGGCACAATGGCAACCGCGGCGGGACGCTCTGCACCAGACTCGTGTCCGATGACGACAGTGAGGTTGTCAGGTAGCTCGCCGTCGGCGGGGGCGAGGCGGTCGGCGAATTCATCATCGATGACGAGGACGTTGATGCGGTTCTCTTCGATGCAGCCAGCGAGCTGCTCAGGCGAAGAACCAATATTCAACAGGAAGATGTGCGCGCCGGCGTAGCCCTTGGCGGCTAGCGGGGTAATGATGCCGCGGCCGTTGCGGGCCATGACGCCAAGGCGAATGTCATCGAGGCCAAGCGAGAGCAGCCAGCGGGCAAAGGTCTGGGATTGCTCGCGGAGTTGGCGGTAGGTGAGGGCCCCGTCATCGTCGATAAGCGCAAGGCGTTCCGGGCAGGTCAGGTAGGCCTGCTCAACCTCGCGGGCGGTGGTGAAGCGGTAGCGTGCCAGAACTGGCACGGTTGCGGCCAATGCGCGTGGGCCGCCAGCCGAGCTAAGGAGCCCGGCTTTAAAGAGGGCGGGAACAAAACGTGCGAGAGCGGCGGCGTGGAAGGCGATATCAGAAGGGTTCATAGGTTTCTTATCGGCGCGAGGGGGATGGGGAGTTACAGGCTATAAAAAGAGCGAAATGTTAAAGCTGTTGCTATTGTTACATAAGCTTCGACCGTCAGTTTAGTCTATTATGGTTTTGGCCTAGAACATACCCTTTCCCGAAAGGACATCGTCACATGAAGTCTACCCAGCGCCTCGCGGCCGTCTGTGCATCCCTCCTCGTGGCGGTTGGCCTGTCCCAAGCGCCCCAAGCTGCAGCGGCGGAGCGCAACCTTGTCTCCTTTGGTGATTCCGTCTTGGCTGATCCACAGCTGGATGCTTATATGTCCTCGCGCCTGGGCTCCTCGGGTCGCAACCCCAGCTTGGATTGCCCGTCCGGCAACAACTTTGCCAAGCGCACCGCCGCCAAGCTGGGCATGCCAGTGGCGGATTTCTCTTGTTCCGGTGCGGTATCGATGTCTCAAGGTCCGCAGGTGAATGCGCAGGTGGATGATGCTATCCGCCGCGGCAAGCTCACCGCCGATACGCAGCGCGTGATCTATGCCAGTGGATTCAATGACACCTATAACAATGCCGGCCTGTCGGACCGTGACTTGCGCGCGCGGTGGGTCGGTGCCAATGCGCCGATTATTCACAAGATCCGTGCGGCCGCCCCGAATGCTCGCATCCAGATTGTGGGATACCCGACCATCGGCTCTGGCGACCGCTATTGCCTGCTGCACTTTGGTCCGCAACCTGCGGATGCCACCGCTCTGCCGATGGTTCAGCGCTATGAGAATGTTGCTCAGTGGATGCAGGTGGATCTCGCGCACGCGACCGGCGCGGAGTTTGTGGATCTTAAACCGGCGACGTGGGACCGCGGCATGTGTGCAAATTCCGACAAGCGTCTGTGGGCAGGACTCGTCGACTTTTCCGCTGGCCCAGGCAACCTTCCGTTGCATGTGAATTCCCGCGGCCACGAGTATGTAGCGAATATTCTTGCGCGCTCCTAAAGTGTGATCCTCGTTGGGGGTAGGTGCGGGCACTGTGGTGTTCGCGTAGCCTCGGGCGCATGACCGTTAATGAAAACGTAAATGAAAACAACTCTCAGCAAGGTGCGGAGACCGTCCGTGGTGTGATTGCCCGCTCCAAGGGCGCTCCCGTGGAAACCGTCAACATCGTCGTGCCGGCGCCCGGTGAGCACGATGTCGTGGTGAAGGTGCAGGCCTGCGGCGTGTGCCACACGGATCTGGCCTACCGCGATGGTGACATCGAGGACGCCTTCCCGTTCCTGCTGGGCCACGAGGCCGCCGGTGTGGTCGAGCGCGTCGGCTCCGCCGTGACCCACGTGGAAGAGGGTGACTTCGTCATCCTCAACTGGCGCGCCGTCTGCGGCGAGTGCCGTGCGTGCCGCAAGGGCGAGCCGAAGTACTGCTTCAACACCCACAACGCGTCCAAGAAGATGACCCTTGAGGATGGCACCGAGCTCACC
The DNA here is from genome assembly GCF_024586525.1 of Corynebacterium sp. BF-R-2. Lineage (NCBI taxonomy): Bacteria > Bacillati > Actinomycetota > Actinomycetes > Mycobacteriales > Corynebacteriaceae > Corynebacterium > Corynebacterium sp. BF-R-2. The sequence goes on from NZ_JAMFTP010000014.1 coordinate 20,846, forward strand.
CCGGCTTTGGGTATCGGTTCCTTCGCAGACAAGACGCTGGTCCACGAAGGTCAGTGCACCAAGGTAGAGGACACTGACCCGGCTGCTGCTGGCCTGCTCGGCTGCGGCATTATGGCGGGCCTCGGTGCAGCCGTGAACACCGGCGATATCCAGCTGGGCGAGTCCGTGGCTGTCTTCGGCTGCGGCGGCGTGGGCACCGCAGCCATTGCCGGCGCGCAGCTGGCCGGTGCCGCAAAGATCATCGCTGTGGACCTCAACGAGAAGAAGCTCGAGACCGCCCGCGAGTTCGGCGCCACCGACACCGTCTGCGCCAAGGACCTGTCGGAAGACCAGGTCATCGACGCCGTCCGCGAGCTCACCGATGGCTTCGGCACCGACGTCACCATCGACGCCGTTGGCATTCAGCCCACCTGGCGCCAGGCCTTCTACTCCCGTGACCACGCTGGCCGCATGGTCATGGTGGGCGTTCCGAACCTCACCGACCACGTCGACATCCCGGCTATTGACCTCTATGGCCGCGGCGGCTCCATCAAGCCGGCCTGGTACGGCGACTGCCTACCGGAGCGTGACTTCCCGGCCTACGTATCCCTGTCCAAGAACGGCCAGTTCCCGCTAGACAAGTTTGTTTCCGAGCGCATTGCGTTGGATGACGTCGAGGAGGCCTTCGAGACCATGAAGTCCGGCAAGGTTCTGCGCTCGGTCGTCGAGCTTTAAAGCAAAGCCTTTAAAGGAGAAAGGAGTCTGGAATGAAGATCGAACAATTTGAAACTTCCGGCAAGTTCCGTCTTGACGGCGGCGAGTGGGACGTGGACAACAACGTCTACATTGTGTCCGGCGGCCAGGAACTCTACATCGTGGACCCAGCGCACGATGCGGAGCGCATCTACAGCGAGGTGGGGGAGCGCTCTGTAACCGGCGTGCTCCTTACCCACGCCCACAATGACCACTGCGAGCTCGCACCGGAGATTGCTGAGCACTATGGCGTGCCGCTCTACCTCCACCCGGACGATGAACAGCTGTGGCGCGAAACCCATGCCGAGGCTGACTACACGGCCTTGGAAGATAACCAGGTCATCAAGGTCGGCGGCGAGGATCTCGTGGTCTTCCACACCCCGGGCCATTCCCCGGGCTGCGTTGTGCTGTACGACGCCACCGATAACACGCTGCTCTCCGGTGACACCCTCTTTAACGGTGGCCCGGGCGCAACGGGCCGCAAGTACTCGGACTTTGATGTCATCATCGAGTCCCTGCGCAACCGCGTGCTCAACCTCCCGCCGGAGACTCGCGTTCTTCCGGGGCACGGCGATGAGACCACCGTGGGTGCGGAGGCCGCGCGTATCGATGAATACGTCGCCCGCGGCTACTAAGCGCTCATAAGAGCGCTTGAGTTATTAGCCCGCATGCTCCTCGAGGGGCGTGCGGGCTGCTTTTATGCCCACTGCCACCGTGGCGGCTAGTGATAGGCCGAACCATACCCAGGCATCCGCAATGCCTGCGCTGAATTGACGTGCCCTCTCTTGAATGGCGAACTGCGCGTCAGTGCTCAGCGCGGCGGGCAAGGTGGCGCTGCCATAGCTGAGGATGAACAGCGCACCAATCAGGATGAAGAACACTCCTGAGACGATGGAGAGCGTGTTCGTGCGCACCGGGCCGAGCGTTATCTCCCGCCCGCGCAGCCAACGCCACGAGCCGACATCGAAGCGCTCCCAGAGCGCCGCCAGCACGAACAGGGGCGCGGCCATTCCGAGCGCATAGGCCACCATGATGAGCCCGCCATACAGTGCGGATCCGGATGCCGCCGCCGTGGTCAACACAGCTCCCAACAACGGTCCCGCGCAGAAACCGGCAAACCCATAAACCGCGCCCAGCAGGAACACTCGTCCGCGGGCTTTACCGGACAAGGCAGCCATGCCGGGAATTCGGAACCCGCCGCCCAGCGCCGTGTACAGTCCCAGGGCAATGATGATCCACCCCGCTACAGCGATGACGTGATTGCGGTACTGCGCCAAGAATGCTGCCAAGCCCATGCCGATGGGAACCAGCGTGGTGCACAGCCCCAGGAAGAACACCACCGTCTTGGCCAGCAGTTCACGCTGCGAGGTGAAAGCGTAGGCAAAAAAGGCGGGGACCAGCAGTGCTGAACAGGGGCTAATGAGTGTCAGAACACCGGCGATGACCGCGCCGACAAGTCCGATGCTCATAGGCTCACCCCCACGGCGTACCCGCCCAGCAGGGCGGTCAGAATAACGAGGGCGATGAAAAGCCAGACGATAGGTGGTGTCTTAGGCATTGGCCGCTTTACCTAGCTGTTCTTGGATGACTTGGTCAAAGGCCTCAGCCGGTTGGGCGCCACCGATGAACTGATCTCCCACCACGAAGGCTGGGGTGCCCGAGATACCAATCTGGGAGGCGTAGCTCGTGGCCGTTTCGATGACCTCTGAGTAGGTGTCATCCGTGGCCTCTTGGCGGAACTTCTTCAGGTCTTTCACGCCGGCCTTCTGCGCAAACTTCATGAAGTCCTCGATTCCAAACTCAGGGTGGCCGCTGATGTCCTTGCTGGCGGAGTAGAGCTCGTGCTTAAACTCCGCGAATTTGCCCTGTGCTGCAGCGGCGCGTCCGGCCTTGGCGGCCTCGACAGCGGCGGGGCCATTGACAGGGTAGTCGTTCCACTCGATGCGCACGAGCCCCTTGTCCACGTAGTGCTGCAGTGTCGGCTCTGTAACGTTGGCGTGACGAGAACAGAACGGGCACTCAAAATCGGAAAACTCCGAGATGACCACAGGAGCGTCCACCGCGCCCACTGCAAAGGGATCATTGTCCTTGCGGCGATGCACCACCGTGATATCCCCGGACATGGTGTCTCCGCCGGGACCGAACATCATGGGATCCCCGGTACCGTCGGAAAATTTCGTGCCGGGCGTGGCCTTGTCAGCATCTTTCGCAAGGTCCTGGCTGGCGGTGGGGGACTGGACTGCAGTGCTGGATGCCTCCCCAGCAGCTGCGTTCCCTTCAGTGTTGGAGGACGCGCGATCTGCCAGCAGGAAGCCAATGGTGACGGCCAGAATTACAACGAGCACCAACAATCCCCACGCTACGGGGCTGATGGTGGAGAGCACTGACTTCTTCGGCCCACTGGTGGGCCGGGAGGATTGATTAGGCATGCGATTACCTTAACGCGACGTGGTTAAGACTGTGAGGCTGAGTCCGGTGTTTTTTAAAAGTGCAACCCTAAAAACCGAACCACGCAGTTGGGCTTCATCGCGCGCTAACGCAGCGCTTGACGACGACCTGCATGAGTCGCCTTTCACCTCTGGACAGATAAAAGCACTGCTACACAGGCCGTGCCCCATCAGCTCTGTTGATACAGCACTGGTGGTGCGATAACCTCACACCTCGCCGCGTCAGACGGAGGAGCAGGTCCCACTACAGGGTTTTTAGCCCTCTTGGGCAGCGGCGAGAAGGTAGCTCCCGTAGCCGGATTTGAGCAGCGGCTGTGCTAGCTCAATAAGCGCGGGGGCATCGATGAAACCCTGTGTGAAAGCAGCCACTTCAGGGGAGCCGATGACTGCCCCGGTGCGTTTTTGCAGTACCTCCACGTAGGCTGAGGCCTCGCTCATGGAATCCACCGTGCCGGTATCCAACCACACATCACCGCGCTGCATGCGCTTGACACCCAGCTGTCCGCGGCGCAGGTATTCCGCGTTGACCGCGGTGATTTCCAGCTCGCCGCGCGCGCTCGGGGTAATGGACTTGGCAATCTCCACCACGGAATTGTCGTAGAAGTACAGGCCTACCACCGCATAGTTCGATTTCGGATTGTCTGGCTTTTCCTCGATGGAGAGCGCCTGGCCGCTTTCGTCGAATTCGACGACGCCATAGCGCTGCGGGTCAGACACTTCGTAGGCAAATATAATGCCGCCCTCCGGATTGCTGCATTCATTGAGCGCGGTGGAGAAGCCGTGGCCCTCAAAGATGTTGTCGCCCAAGACGAGCGCTACGTCATCCTCGCCGATGAAATCCTCTGCGATGAGGAAGGCCTGCGCCAATCCTTCTGGCCGCGGTTGCACCGCGTAGTGCAGCATGATGCCGAGCTGGGAGCCATCACCCAGCAGGCGCTGGAAGGCGTCTGAATCTTCCGGGGTGGTGATGATGAGAATTTCGCGGATGCCCGCTTGGATGAGCGTGCTTAGCGGGTAGTACACCATCGGCTTGTCATAAATGGGCATGAGCTGCTTCGAGATGCCCTTGGTAATGGGGTAGAGGCGCGTGCCGGAACCGCCAGCAAGAATAATGCCCTTCATGGTGTTTAAGCTTAACGGAGGTCACCGCACTGGCGTGCGGTGCCGGGATTGGAGAACATAACACTTAACTTCCCACTTAACATAACACGTGGGAAGTTAGGTGTTATGTTGAGTGTTATGCAGGGTAAAGGCCCAGGTAGAGGGCTAAAGCGGCCCTCCAATTCATAGGTTTAAAGCCGGTGGCTTCAATCTTGGACAGGTCGAAGGTGGACTCCTTCGGGCGCGGAGCCTCCGGGCCGGCAATCTCGCGGTACTGCTCGGTGCTCACTGGCGTGACGTCGGCAGGGTCCTTACCTACTCCGGTAAAGACAGCCATGGCTATTTCATCGCGGCCCACCACGTCACCGGAGTTGGAGATGTTGTACACGCCGTACTCGGCTTTGGTCTTGAGCAGATGGATAATGCCTTTAGCTAGGTCCTCGGCAAAGGTGGGGCGCCCGCGCTGATCGTGAATGACCGCGGGTTTGACGCCCTTATTCGCCAGGGAGCGCATCGTGGCCATGAAGTTGGCGCCGTCGCCAAAGACCCACGAGGTGCGGACCACATAGTGTCGCGGTGCAGTCTGCGCAGCAGTATCTCCCGCCGCCTTGGAAGCGCCATAAGCAGAGAGAGGGGAGGGCAGCTCCTCTTCGGCGTGAATTTCGTGGGAGCCATCGAAGATGTAGTCGCTGGAGACGTGCACCAGGGTGAGGTTATTCTCTGCCGCAATGAGCGCTAGCTTCGCCGGTGCTGAAGCGTTGACCGCCCATGCACCAGCGCGGTCCTCCTCGGCGCCATTGACGTCGTTATATGCCGCACAGTTGATGATGGCGGAATACTGCCGCCACGGACGCTCGGGTGGAGCGGTGATATCGAAGTCCTCGTGCCCACAGAACTCCACCGGGCCGAGGCCAGCCTGAGGGAGAAACTTCTGCAGTGCGCGGCCCAACTGTCCGTTGGCACCGGTGACGAGGATGCGGCGAGGGGGCATCGGGGAGACGTCGCCAAGCGCGGGGTGTTCCTTATCCTTGTCGGAGATTTCCGTCGGCTCCAACGGCCAGTCCACCATACCGAGGTTTACGCAGGTGTACTCCGCATCCGGGGACCAGTGGTCATTGACCAGATAGGAATAAGCACAGGCCTCCAAGGCCTGGAAGCCGTTAGCCACGCCGCGTGGTACGAAAACCGCGACGTCCGGGCGCAGCTCCTGGGTAACCAGCTCGCCATAGGTGTCCGAGCCCTCGCGCAGATCGCACCACGCGCCGAAGGCCCGGCCCGAGGCCACAGAAACAAACTTGTCCCACGGTTCTGCATGCAGGCCGCGGGTGACGCCCTTGTCCGCGTTGAAGGAAACGTTGTTCTGCACTGGGCAAAAATCTGGAAGTCCGGCTGCGCGCATCTTCTCGCGCTGCCAGTTTTCCTTGAACCAGCCGCGGTTGTCGCCATGGACATCGAGCTCCACGATGAGCAGGCCCTCAATGGCCGTTGTCTGAACCTTCATTTACTGTCCTTGCTTGGCATAGTTGGCTTCCACGGCGTCCTTGTCTGGGCGCCACCAGTCTTCGTGTGTGCGGTACCACTCGATGGTCGCGGCAAGACCCTCGCGCAGATCCGTGTAGCGCGGGGCCCACCCCAGCTCACGCCGCAGCTTGCTGGCATCCATGGCGTAGCGCTGGTCATGGCCGGGACGGTCCGCCACGTGCTCATAGCGCGGCTCGCCGTTGTCGGTGGCGCCCATCAGCTCACAAATCATCTCGATGACCTGGCGGTTATTGATGTCCTCTTGATCGGCGCCGATGTTATAGGTCTCACCGACCTGCCCACGGTCCAGGATGGCCAGCACAGCCTCGTTGTGGTCATCCACATGAATCCAGTCGCGCACCTGCTCGCCCGTGCCGTAGAGCTTGGCGGGGTGGCCGCTGAGAAGATTGGTGATTTGGCGCGGGATGAACTTCTCAATGTGCTGGTAGGGACCGTAATTATTGGAACAGTTTGAAATTGTTGCGCGCAGTCCAAAACTGCGCACCCATGCGCGCACCAAGTGATCCGAGCCGGCCTTCGTGGCGGAGTACGGCGAGGACGGATTGTACGGCGTGGTTTCGGTGAAGTAAGTGTCTGCGCCAATGTCCAAGTCACCGAAGACCTCATCGGTCGAGACATGGTGGAGGCGTACATCGTAGCGCCGACATGCTTCCAGCAGCACGAATGTGCCCATCACGTTCGTGTGAAGGAACGGCGACGGATCCCGCAGCGAGTTGTCATTGTGGGACTCTGCGGCAAAGTGCACCACGGTATCCGCTTGGGCCACGAGCTTATCGACGACCCCCTCATCCGCCACATCCCCCACCACCACAGTGGCCTCAACCCCATCCAGGTTCGCGCGGTTACCCGCGTAGGTGAGCTTGTCTAGGACAGTAATGTCCACCTCGGGCCGCTGCTGGGCCACCAGACGAACGAAATTTGCCCCAATAAAGCCGGCACCGCCGGTCACAAGCAATCTGCGCATGGTGCTCAAGTGTAGGGCATGGGGGCACATTATTAAGCGGGGAACTTGGGCAGCTTTGCGTGATTGAGCCACTCATCAAGAAGATCATCCACCGCGGAGGGATCCACAGCCACAGCACGGAGCCGGCTGATGAGGTCCTCCGGCACCACCGTGGAATGCTGCGCGGAGGCAAGGTACTCACGGATCGTGAGGAAGAAGAGCTCGTCCCCCAACAGACGGCGCAGCGCGTGGACGGTGAGCGCGCCGCGCTTGTATACGCGGTCATCAAACATGTCGCGCGTGCCTGGGTCGCTGAGGACCACGTCCTGACGCTTGCGAGCAAGCACCTGATAATGCGACCGTGCCGAGGCATGCGCCGGGTGGCCATGTGCATGTTCACGCCACAGCCATTCGCAGTAGCACGCAAAACCTTCGTTGAGCCAGATATCCTTCCACTCACGCAGGCCGACTGAGTTGCCGAACCACTGGTGGGAGAGCTCATGGGCAATGAGGCGCTCGAAGAGGTGATCGCCCTTGACGTGGTTGGAACCGAAAATGGACAGGCCTTGGGCCTCCAAGGGGATTTCCAGCTCATCATCGGTGATGACCACTTGGTAATTGGGGAAAGGATACTCCCCAAACAGTCCGGCGTAGAAGTCCAGCATCTCCTGCTGCTGGGCAAACTCATCGAGAACCAACTGCTTAAGGTGAGCTGGGGCCCATGCTCGAACGTTGCGGCCCAGAGTGATGTCGATGAACTCGCCCACCTGCACCGTGGCGAGGTAGGTCGCCATAGGGTTCTCAACGCGGTAGTGCCAGCGCGTCATCGAGCCGCCGGAGCGGCGCCGAGAGATGAGTGCGCCGTTAGAAATCACAATGAAGGGGTCGTCCGCGGTGATGCGGATATCGTAGGTTGCCTTTTCACCAGGTGCGTCATCACACGGGAACCAGCTCGGTGCACCGTTGGGCTGGCTGGCAACCAAAGAGCCAGACTCGGTTTCCTCCCAGCCGATTTCTCCCCACGGCGTGCGCAGCGGACGCGGTGAGCCACCATAACGGATGTGCAGCTCAAACTCCTGGCCTTCTGCGATGGTTTCAGCAAAGGTCAGCCGCAGCTTTCCGCCGGAGAGGCGGTGGCGTGCCACGCGTGGAGCATTCTTTGAGGTAACGCGGCGAGCCACCATGGCGCCGCCCAAATCGAGAGTGAGCTTGTCCAGCTCTTCGAGTGCGCGGATGCGAAGTACTGCAACGCCGTGGAGCATGTTCGGCTCCACACGATAAGTCAGGTCCAAGTCATAATGAGTGACTTCAAAGCCGACGTTGAAATCCACCCCCGTATAACTATCACGGGTCTGTGCGGGAGAACCCGTAGCGGCGGCGATATGCGAAAGGGCGGTGGAGAGCAGCTTCATAATGCCGCTATCCTACCGCCCTTATCCTGCAAGGCCGAAAAGCTAGGCGCTCTCCGTGAAGGCCGCCTCAAACGTGGGCCAGGACTTCTCCAGATCCTCGCTCCAGCCCGGCCAGGAGTGGGTTCCCACGTTGCGGAAGTTGTAGGTCGCCGGAATATTCTGCTTATCCAGCTTTGCCTTGAGCATGTGGGTGCAATGGTTGACGCCTGCCTCAATGACGCCGCCCTCAACCTGCAGCTGAGCGGAGCCAAGGAATGCTGCCGCCGGGTTGTAGCCCTTGTTGATGTAGTAGGACGGGGTGTCCTTCTCACCGGCCAGGCCGCTGGCAGAAGAGATATACAGGTCAGTTCCGCGCAGCTTCTCCGAGTTCATGAGGGCATCGTTGTAGCGGTTGTACGGCGATCCCATCGGGCCCCACATTTGCTCCGGCTGTGCACCGCCACGGTTGACGGTGACGCGCAGGAACTCATACTCCAGCGGGTAGGCAGTCGCGGCACAACCTGCAAAGGATCCCGCAGCGTCATAGAACCCCGGGTTGTGCTGTGCCAGCAGCAGGGAAGACGTGGCGGACATGGACATGCCAGCGATGGCGCGCTTGTTGTTCGCGTTGAGACGGGCCTCTAGTGGTCCCGGAAGCTCCTTGGTTAGGAAGGTCTCCCACTTCTGTGGGCCCTTGAGGTGCTTACCGTTCGGTTCCTCCTGCCAGTCGGTGTAGTAGGAGAACGCACCTGACTGCGGAATAACGACATTGACGTCCTTGTCCGCATAAAAGTCCACGACGTCAGAGTTGTAGAGCCAGTCTGTATCTTGCTCGGCGGAGCCAGCGCCGTTGAGCAGGTAGATGGTGGGGCGGTCCGGGTTTTTCGCCGGAATAACGGCCAGCGGAACGACACGGCCGTTCATAGACGGCGAGGTGGCTTGCAGTTTGAGCAGCCGTGGATCGTCCTTGTAGTAGCCATACCACTTTTGGCTCTCGACCTCGGGGGTGGGCTCCAAGTCTGACACGGTGGACAGTGCGGTGTTGCCCGCAACCTCCTGCGGTGTAAGAGTGGCGGCACCCGCTACGGGACTTACCAGCGCGGCTGCGGTGAGCGCGCCGGTGGCGAGAAGAGAGCTAAGACGCTTCATGGGGATCCTTATTCGACAAATGTTATGGCGAGTTGAGCTTACTGCTCAGTGATTTCGGGGTCGACCTTCGGGGCTGCTTCAGAGTCGACCGGCAAGGAGTCAGCGGGGGCAGCAGGGTCTGCCTCGGCTTTAGCCTTGTCCATGTCCTGCTTATCGGCATCGTCAGCCTTGGCGTTAGCGTCCGGCTCAACGCCAGTATCCTCGACGGACTCAACGTCAGCATTTTTGGCAGCATCTGCCTCGCTATCAGCGTTCTTGATGGCGTCCTTGTCCGCTGGCGCAGATGCCGCATTGTCTGACGTGCTGCCGCTTACCGGCTCCACCGGAAGGTCGAAGGCACGGGCAAAGGTTGGCCACGAGGAATTGATGTCATCGAGCCAAGCCGGCCACGAGTGGGTACCGGTCTGGCGGAAGTTGAAGTCCGCGTTGATGCCCTCGCGGTTGAACTTCGCCTCAAGGTCGTGCGTGCAGGCGTTCATCGCTGCCTCAATGACGCCGCCCTCAATGACGAGGGTGGAAGAAGACTTGAAGGCCCGAGCAGAACCTAAACGATCAATCTTGGACGACCCAAAGTCCGTTGCGCCAGCCAGCCCGGAGTTGGCCGACACATAGATTTCAGAGTTTCCCATGTTGTTCTTGGTGGCGTTAATCAGACCATCGTTGTAGCGGTTGTACTCGCCGCCCTGTGGTCCCCACATCTGCGTGGTGTTACCGCCACCGCGGTTTACCGTCAACTGCGCATAGAAATTTGGCAGCGGGGTTGAGGTGGCCGCACAGCCAGAGTAGGAACCAATGGCATCGTAGAAGTTCGGGTTGTGCTGCGCCAGCACGAGGGACGACGTAGCGGACATGGACATACCGGCGATGCCGCGCTTGCCGTTACCGTTGATGTGCTCTTCCAGCGGTCCGGGGAGCTCCTTGGTGAGGAAGGTTTCCCACTTCTGGGGGCCCTTAAGGTAGCTGCGCTCCGGGGAGGTAACCCAGTCGGTGTAGTAGGAGAATGCGCCTGCCTGCGGGATGACGACGTTGACGTTGCGGTCGCCGTAGTAATCGTCGAGGTCTTGGATTCCCTCCTTGTCTGGGTCAAGATCCTGGCCAGCGGTGGACACGATCCAGTCCATGCCCTGCTCTGCACCGCCGGCACCGTTCAGCAGGTAGACGGTAGGACGCGAGGAATCAAAGGTTCCATCCGGCGTGATTACAGCGAGTGGCACCTGACGGTCCATGGCCGGGGCGGACGCGTAGAGAGTCTTGATGGACTGACGGTAGTCCGGGTACTTCAGAATGTAGCCCAACCACTGCTTTTCGTCGGGGATTTTGGTTATATCGACGTCTTTGAAAGCAACATTCTTCCCAATCGAGTCTTCGAACTCTGCGCGGGAAGGAACGTGCTGGCCGGCATCATCCGTTGGGAGATACTGCTCGATCTCGCCGTACACATCGAGCTCAGAAATCGTCGAGGGCGTTGCCTCACCACGGATCTGCTCTGGGGTGATGGTGGAGGCGCTGGCGATAGGGGTGGCCACGGCGCCAAGGGCAAGGGCCGAAGCCGCTGCCAGCGTCGTGAGAGAGCGCGCAATCTTCATGGAATCTCGCTTTCTAGGTGATGAGCGGAATGTAGGGCAAGTTTAAAAGACGCTATGGACATCCCCCCGCGCACTACGTAACGGTGCAGGTGGGAAGGGGTATCTACACCCTCAAGGCAAGGGCAATGAGTCTAAACATACCAAGTTATTAGAGTTAATGGTGGTATTGAAGTGAAAACCGTGTCATAATCTTCAAGCGCATTGTCGCGCATGTAACGCAGCGGGCCTCTCGTTCGCTAGAGGACCTAGATACCGTGACTGTTATCGCGGCGTCGCCAAGCTGCGGAATCTCGCCGCGCCAGACGTTCCTACACGCCAACAGAAAGCAGAATAATGAACTTCTTTGACACCATCCTCGTTGCTATCAACCAGGTCCTAGGCCAGTTCGTCCACTCCGGTTCCTCCACGTCCTCGAAGGCCGGCCTTGAATGGGGTCTGTACTAAACCCCAAAGGCCTCGCTAGTTTTTAGCCCCCACTCACATCTCGCGCGGGTGGGGGCTGTGGCGATCTGAATACGGTCCGATCTGGGGTGAGAGAGCGTGCGCTTTCCGACGCCTCCCCACATACCATGGGGGTGGTGAGACATCAGGCACAAACTTCCGTATTCTGTAGGGCGTGACTAATGAACATTTTGACGTTGTAGTACTCGGCGCGGGCCCCGGCGGCTACGTGTCCGCCATCCGCGCTGCCCAACTGGGCAAGAAGGTTGCTGTTATTGAGAAGCAGTACTGGGGCGGTGTTTGCCTCAACGTGGGCTGCATCCCCTCCAAGGCTCTGCTCAAGAACGCAGAGGTTGCGCACACCTTTAACCACGAGGCTAAGGCCTTCGGTATCTCTGGCGATGTCTCCTTCGACTTCGGCGTAGCGCACAAGCGCTCCCGCAAGGTGTCTGAGGGCATCGTCAAGGGCGTGCACTACCTGATGAAGAAGAACAAGATTACGGAGATTAACGGCCTCGGTTCCTTCAAGGATGCCAAGACCATCGAAATCACCGAAGGTGATGATCAGGGTAAGACCGTTACCTTCGATAACTGCATCATCGCCACCGGCTCCGTCGTTCGCTCCCTGCCGGGGGTGGAGATCGGCGGTAATATCGTGTCGTACGAAGAGCAGATCCTCAAGGATGAGGCCCCGAACTCCATGGTTATCGTTGGCGCCGGTGCCATCGGTATGGAGTTCGCCTACGTTCTGGCTAACTACGGCGTGGACGTCACCATCGTGGAGTTCATGGATCGCGTCCTGCCGAACGAGGACAAGGATGTTTCCAAGGCCATCGCCAAGGAATACAAGAAGCTCGGCGTCAAGCTGCTGACCGGTTACAAGACCACCGCTATCAAGGACAACGGCTCTGACGTCACCGTTGAGGTCGAGTCCAAGGATGGCTCTAAGACTGACACCCTCACTGTGGATCGTTGCATGGTCTCCATCGGCTTTGCTCCGCGTACCGAGGGCTTTGGCCTAGAGAACACCGGCGTTGAGCTGACCGAGCGTGGCGCTATCGCTATCGATGACTACATGCGCACCAACGTGGACGGCATCTACGCTATCGGTGACGTTACCGCGAAGCTGCAGCTCGCTCACGTTGCTGAGGCACAAGGTGTTGTCGCTGCCGAGGTTATCGCCGGCGCTGAAACCCAGCTACTTGGTGACTACATGAACATGCCGCGCGCCACCTTCTGCAACCCGCAGGTTGCCTCCTTCGGCTATACCGAGGAGCAGGCCCGTGAGAAGTTTGCTGACCGCGACATCAAGGTCGCTACCTTCCCGTTCTCCGCGAACGGTAAGGCTGCCGGTCTCAACGAGACCGCTGGCTTTGTCAAGCTCATCGCTGACGGTGAGTTCGGTGAGCTCATTGGCGGCCACATGGTTGGTTCCAACGTTTCTGAACTGCTTCCGGAGCTGACCCTGGCTCAGCGCTTCGACCTCACTACGGAGGAAATCGGACGCAACGTCCACACGCACCCGACGCTGTCTGAGGCTATGAAGGAAGCTGCCGAGGGTATCGGTGGCCACATGATCAACCTCTAAACGGTGCTCAACTGTCCTCCCCTCTGGGGAGGCATGGTTGAGGAATGGAAGAAGCCCCCTCGTGCCCCGAGATAATTCGGCGGCACGAGGGGGCTTGTTCTGTCAGGTTTCAGCGCTTCTTCAAAGAGAGGCGTTGAAGTATCTCTGTCTTAGCCCAAGAGCTTGGAGGACAGTGCGAAGGGAAGGCTGACAATGGTGATTGCCAGGCCCCAAAGCTGTCCAAGGGTGTTCTCTGCGAAGCTGCTCATATTAATCGTCCTTTCTCGATGTGTTTATCGGTTCGTCCTTCATTGTAGAAGGTTTAGCGCCAAGGTGTTGTGGAAATTTGAACATGAAAATTGCTTCAATGAACTTTTCGAACGTGTTTGAGGATGTAAAATCTCGTCATTCGTGCTGGTTACAAAGCTATAGTGGGCGTAAAACCTGCGTGTTTGAGAGGGACATTGAGAATCGCGTCAGTGGAGACCTCTCCCCACGTTATTAAATTCATCCACGTTTATGGTGTAAAGATCTATTATTTAGATTGCGTATATACGGCCGGAAGGCTAACGGAGCGTGGTGATCAGTGCAGTGTTTCCGGCTAGTAGGGAGCAACGGCCGAACGGTGGGCGTCGATAACCAGCTCCTCATTGATTGCGGGGAACGCACGCTGGGCGCAATTCTGCCGCGGGCAGGTGCGGCAGCCGGCACCGATGGGCGTTGCCGCCGATAAATCCTCAAGGTTGAGCCCCTCTGCGTACACGGTGCGGTCAGCGTGACGAGCCTCGCAGCCTAGGCCGATGGCAAAAAGCTTGTTGGTATCTCCAAAACGACCTTGCGGGTAGCTCACCGTACGGGAGATCCATAGGTAGTTGCGGCCGTCCGGCATCTGTGCGAGCTGGCGCGAAATGGTGTTGGGGCGGGAGAAGGACTCATACACATTCCACAGTGGGCACGTGCCGCCAGAATTGGAAAAGTGTACGCCCGTGGCGGACTGCCGCTTGGACATATTGCCGGCGCGGTCCACCCGTAAAAAAGTAAATGGGATGCCACGCTCGTTGGGGCGCTGAAGCGTGGAGAGCCGCGACGCAACCGTTTCATAGCCGACGCCGAACACATTGCAGAGGTATTCCACGTCATAGCCAGACTTCTCGGATTCGCCATGGATAAGGCCATAGGGCAGAAGCGTTGCAGCGGCAAAATAGTTAGCGATGCCGCGTTTAGCCAAGTTGATGGACGCGTCTGATGTGAAAGGCTCTTCATCCACGAGTTCATCGATGAGCTTGCTCGCTTCCAGGAAACCCAATTCGGCGGCCATGCGGAAGGCGCGCTGTCCCACGCTCAGGCGGCTAGCAAGGCGGAATGTACCGTTGCTGTTGTCGAAACGGTGAAGGGTGCCGTCCATGCGGTCGGTGGTGATGAGCTCGACGCCGTGCTGGGAGACGAGCCTTTCTCCCAGTGCCTTTTCGATGTCGCGGATATGGAAGGGAGCTACGCCTAGTTCTGTGGCGAGGCCCTCTGCATGTTTGTCCAGCTCGTCGAGGTAATTCTGGCGAGCATAGAAAAAGTCTCGAACCTCATCGTGAGGCATGGAGAGGGCTTGGCTGCCGTCGGAGCGGCGGGAATCGGTGGCTAGGGAGAGCTTGTCGCGAATGTTGCGGTAGCGCCGATGAATGTCCACGAGAGTACGTGCCACAGTGGGGTGGTTGTAGACCAACTCAGAGAGTTCCTGAAGTTCAACGGGGGAGGGGCAGATCTCTTGATCCTGAACAACATCCTGGATTTCTGCGAGCAGACGTGAGTCATCGTCGCGGGAGAAGAATGTAGCGTCAACGCCAAAGACTTCAGTGATGCGAAGAAGGACCGGCACGGTAAGTGGGCGCACGTCGTGCTCGATCTGATTTACATAGCTAGCGGAAAGTCCCAGTGTGGCGGCAAGGGAGGCCTGGCTGAGATCGCGTTCGCGGCGCAGCTGGCGAAGGCGCGAACCTACGTATGTCTTGCTCATGTGAGCTAGGTTACCTATCACCTTTCGGTTGCAACAATAGTTTTGCAAATAATGTGTGAAGCATTTTAACTCCGCTGCGAAGTGGGGGTGACGCTGGGGTGTCGGGCGTCTATCTGTGGCACCCCTCTCATGCGAAAGTTTGACACCTAAAGGGGTGGAGTCGTCACTCGCGCCACATGCTGTGACTAAAGTCTCACCCTGCAAATGTTTACGCAAGGACAATATTGCGTAAAGGGAAGTGGTCAAGGTAGAGCGGTGTAACCACATCCGTAACTTAGGAGATCCTAACCTTATGGAGTTTCTACGGGTGTAGCCAGCGCGGGTAGGTGCGGGCATGAAGAGTGGATTTAAGTAGTGGCCAGCGCGAAGGCCTGCGTAAGGTAAGGACGACTATGGAGGTGTCATGTCTGTAAAAAATCCTGACCGTGGAGCCCTCGCTCACGGCCGTCTTACTAATGAATCGATTCGTCCTAAGCCAGGAATTCCGTCCTGGGCTTTGAAACTGACGATGGCAATCACTGGCCTGTTCTTCGCACTGTTTGTGGTGGGGCACATGGCCGGCAACCTGAAGCTGTACCTGCCGGATGAGAACGGTACGGTGCACCTTGACGAATACGGTGCGTTCCTGCGTGATCTCGGCGCTCCGCTGATTCCGCACGGTCACATGCTGTGGATTATCCGCATCGTGCTGCTTGCCTGCGTCATTGCTCACATTTACGGTGCTTTTGCGCTGACCGCTCGCTCCCAGGCAGCTCGCGGTAAGTTCAAGCGCACCAACCTGATGGGCGGACTGGATTCCTTTGCCACCAAGACCATGCTGGTCACCGGCATTGTGCTGCTTCTGTTCATCGTGTTCCACATCCTGGACCTGACCATGGGTGTGCAGCCGGTTGCCCCGGAGGCCTTCGTCCACGGTGCGGTCAAGGCCAACATGATCGCTACCTTCTCGCGCTGGCCGGTGACCATCATTTACGTCATCGCCATGCTCTGCCTCTTCCTGCACCTTACCCACGGCATTCGTCTCGCTGCGTCTGACCTGGGCATCACCGGTGCCAAGTGGCGTGAGGTCTTTGTCGTCCTGGCGTACATCGTCCCGGCCGTTGTGTGCCTGGCGAACATCGTTATGCCGTTGTCCGTCGCCCTGGGCTGGGTCAGCTAAAGGAGTTTTGAACCCATGACTAACGCGAATCCCGTGTCTGCCGCGAACGCTAACCAAAATGCGAACGCGAACACCGATCTGAAGCGCGAGCACCCTGACTTCTCGCACCCGCAGTCCATCGTCCCGGGCGTGAAGCCGGGCCGAATCCTGGAGTCCCACGAGCCGCATGGCGTCCCGATGAAGGACATGTGGACCTACCAGAAGGACCACATGGAGCTCGTCTCCCCACTGAACCGCCGTAAGTTCGAGATCATCGTCGTCGGTACCGGCCTTGCCGCTGGCGCCGCTGCCGCTGCACTCGGCGAGCTGGGCTACAAGGTGAAGGTATTCACCTACCACGATTCTCCGCGCCGTGCGCACTCCATTGCTGCGCAGGGTGGTGTGAACTCCTCCCGCCACAAGAAAGTGGATAACGACGGTGCATACCGCCACACCAAGGACACTGTGAAGGGCGGCGACTACCGCTGCCGCGAGTCCGATTGCTGGCGTCTGGCTACTGAGTCCATCCGCGTCATCGACCACATGAACGCTATTGGCGCTCCGTTCGCTCGTGAGTACGGCGGCACCCTGGCAACCCGTTCCTTCGGTGGTGTCCAGGTCTCCCGTACCTACTACACCCGTGGCCAAACGGGTCAGCAGCTGCAGCTGTCCACCACCTCGGCGCTCTACCGTCAGATTGGCCTGGGCAACGTTGAGCTCTTCGCTCACCACGACCTGCAGGACATCATCACCTTTAACGACGGTGGCAAGAAGCGTGCTGGCGGTATCGTGACCCGCAACCTCATCACCGGCGAGCTCAAGGCCTTCACCGGCCACGCAGTCATCCTCGGTACCGGTGGTTACGGCAACGTGTACCACATGTCCACGCTGGCTAAGAACTCTAACGCTGGCGCCATGATGCGCGCCTACGAGAACGGTGCTTACCTGGCCTCCCCGGCATTCATCCAGTTCCACCCGACGGGCCTGCCGGTCAACTCCGAGTGGCAGTCCAAGACCATCCTCATGTCCGAGTCGCTGCGTAACGACGGCCGCATCTGGTCTCCGATCAAGGAGAAGGATGACCGTCCTGCCAATGAGATTCCGGAAGAGGAGCGTGACTACTTCCTGGAGCGTCGCTACCCGGCCTTCGGTAACCTCGTCCCGCGTGACGTGGCATCCCGCGCCATCTCCCAGCAGATCAACAAGGGGCTGGGCGTTGGACCGCTGCATAACTCGGTGTACCTTGACTTCCGCGACGCTATCGAGCGTCTGGGCAAGGACAAGATCCGTGAGCGTTACTCCAACCTCATCGAAATGTACGAAGAGGCCATTGGTGAGTCCGCCTACGAGACCCCGATGCGTATTGCGCCGACCTGCCACTTCACTATGGGCGGCCTGTGGACAGACTTCAACGAGATGACCGCCATCGATGGCCTCTTCGCCGCCGGTGAGTGCTCCTGGACCTACCACGGCGCAAACCGCCTGGGTGCTAACTCGCTGCTGTCCGCTTCCGTCGACGGCTGGTTCACCCTCCCGTTCACCATCCCGAACTACCTGGCTGGTCACCTTGGTGAGGAGAAGCTGGCTGAGGATTCTGCTGAGGCAGCTGAGACCATCGCTCGTGCACAGGCACGCATCGACCGCCTCATGTCTGTTCGCGGCGAGAACCCCCACGGTCCGGCCCACTACCACCGCCAGCTCGGTGACATCCTCTACTGGGGCTGCGGTGTGGCTCGTAACGTTGAGGACCTCAAGGTTGCCATCGATAAGATCCGCTCTCTGCGCAAGGACTTCTGGGCTAACGTCCGCATCACTGGTGATGCTAACGATATGAACCAGGTTCTCGAGTACGGCCTGCGCGTTGCCGACTACATCGACCTGGGTGAGCTCATGTGTATCGACGCTCTCGACCGCGACGAGTCCTGTGGTGCTCACTTCCGTGAGGACCACCTCACTGAAGACGGCGAGGCCGAGCGTGACGACGACAACTGGTGCTTCGTGTCCGCATGGGAGCCAGGCGCAGCTGAGGGCGAATTCATTCGCCACGCTGAGCCGCTGTACTTTGATTCGATCCCGCTGATGACAAGGAACTACAAGTAATGAAACTGACACTTGAGATCTGGCGTCAAGCCGGACCGACGCAAGAAGGCAAGTTCGAGACCGTCGAGGTCTCCGATGCCGCAGAGCAGATGTCCATCCTGGAGCTGCTGGACCACGTCAATGAAGGCCTCGTCGAGGCCGGCGCTGAGCCGTTTGCATTCGCATCCGACTGCCGTGAGGGTATCTGCGGTACCTGTGGCCTCCTGGTTAACGGCCGCCCGCACGGCCCGGGTCAGAACACCCCGGCCTGCCAGCAGCGTCTCTTCCAGTTCAAGGACGGCGACAAGATCAAGCTGGAACCGTTCCGCTCCGCTGCCTACCCGGTGATCAAGGACATGATCGTCGACCGCGCCAAGCTGGATGACGTCATGGAGCAGGGTGGCTACGTCTCTATGGATGCCGGTACCGCTCCGGATGCCGATACCCTGCACGTCAACCATGAGACCTCCGAGTACGCACTGGATCACGCCGCCTGCATCGGCTGCGGTGCCTGCGTGGCATCCTGCCCGAACGGCGCTGCCCACCTGTTCACGGGTGCCAAGCTGGTTCACCTTTCCCTCATGCCGCTGGGCAAGGAAGAGCGTGGCCGCCGCGCCCGCAACATGGTGGACAATCTGGAGCAGAACTTCGGCCACTGCTCGCTCTACGGCGAGTGTGCCGACGTCTGCCCGGCTGGCGTCCCTCTGACCGCTGTGTCTGCAGTTACCCGCGAACGTGCACGGGCTGCTTTCCGCGGCAAGGACGACTAAGCTATAGTCATTCACAGGATTAACAGGAACGAGAGAAAGTTTCAGCCATGAGCGACCTTAACCCGGCAGTTGCTGACCACCACAGCGAGACCTACCCGGAGTTCTCCGGCAAGATTCAGGACTCCTACATCGAGGGTTACGACCCCGTGTCCTACAGTGCACCGCACTCCTCCCTGCTGCGCGCCTCCACCTGGATCGGCATGGGCCTGATTCTTTCCCTTCTTCCGGCCGCCGGCATCCTTATCTGGGGCCTCGGCACCTGGCAGTTCCCGCAGGGCGTCGCCGGTGCTGACTACCAGCCGAACATCATCGTGGGTGCTATCTCCCTCGTTGTTATCGCTGTCCTGGCTTTCGGCACCATCCACTTCGGCCGCCGCTACTACCGCCAGTACCGCAAGGAAACCGGCCGCATCAACTAGGCACCTCCTAGGACGTTGAACGCCTAAGTTTCTGTACTGCCGCAACAACCCCCACCTCCAAACACATGGGAGACCATGTGAGGAGGTGGGGGTTGTTGGTGTTTGGGGTGGGCGCGGGAGGGGATTTACAAAGAAGAAGGCAGGGAGCTGGGCGCTTGGCGACGTCAAAAGCTGCAATAAGCTTCGATCGATCACACTGTGCTGTTAACTGTACGCACTAACGAGAAGTATCTTCGTGCTGCTTCCTCTTATCATTTTTGGATCCTACTAATGCAACCATGAAAAGAATGGCAGATGCCGCCACCTGGGTTCCCGTTACCCATAGAAAATTCGTTAGGTTGATAACACCGAACGCGAGGAACGCTGCTGCAACCACTACGATTCCGAGGGGAATCAGGGATCGAGACATTGGGACATACATTTTATTTGCTCCTAAACTGCCCCCGGTAACCCGTGTTATTGATCGTGAACAATTCATAAAATGAGCGTTTTGAGGGGCCTTGAATTAAAGCTATTTGTCCTTTCCGCGCACGTCAAGGGATAAGGAGAAATGTGCAAAAGTCAGCTTCGCTTATTTCTAGAATGATTTCGCAAGTGTGTGCTAAGCAAGGCCATCGCGTACTTCGCGGCTTATTGTATGGAAGGCTATGTGGCTTAACCTCCCTAATTCAGGGCGCCCTTTGTACCAACTAGTGTTGTTCAGTGGGATTGAAGATGACATGTGCCCATTCTTTTTAGCTTCTAAGACCCCAAGGAGAACCACCCATGACGCACCGCGCAGACGCAGGGCTTGAGCCGACTCAGGAGACGTCGTTTGTGCCGCAGCCAGGAAACCAGGAGGCCCGTCGGGCGGACCTGCGTCGCTGGAAGGCGATTGCGCTGTCCTTCCTGATTGTGGCGGCGGTGATCTTTTTGGGGTGCTCGTGGTGGCAGGCGTCGGCAAGCGGGGCTCCCGTGTGGGTGGGGTACGTGCGCGCGGCCGCGGAGGCCGGCATGGTCGGTGGACTGGCGGACTGGTTTGCGGTGACCGCGCTGTTCCGTCGTCCCATGGGCCTGCCCATCCCGCACACCGCGCTGATTCCTAACAACAAGGACCGCGTGGGTGATGCGCTTAAGGACTTCGTGGAGGAGAACTTCCTCACCGCGGATGCGCTCAGCGCCAAGGTGCGCGAGGCCGAGATTCCGCTGTGGCTGGCGCGCCAGGGCGTGGAACCCGGCAAGGCAGAGGAGGTCTCCGCGTGGATTGGTGAGCGTGCCGCCAGCGTGGTGTCGGATTTGGACGCGGCGGAGGCGGAGCACTTTATCAAGACCCAAGTCATGGACCGTCTCGCTGAACCGGAGTGGGGACCGCCGCTGGGCAGGTTGCTGGAGGGCTACATTGCGGACGGCAAGGCCCGGCCGCTGGAGGATGACCTCATTGAGTGGGCACACGGAAAAATCCTGGGCATGGAGGCCACCGTGGTCACGGCTATCGATGAGCGCATGCCTGGCTGGGCGCCGCGCTTTGCCCGCGAGATGGTGGGGGAGAAGGTCTACACGGAGCTTGTCGAGTTCGCTAACGACGTCCGCCGCAACGGTAACCACGAGGCCCGCCTGGCCATCCGCCGTAACCTGTCCAAGCTGGCCGCGGACCTGCAGTGGGATGAGGACATGCGCGGGCGCATCGAAGGCATCAA
Source organism: Corynebacterium sp. BF-R-2 (assembly GCF_024586525.1). NCBI lineage: Bacteria > Bacillati > Actinomycetota > Actinomycetes > Mycobacteriales > Corynebacteriaceae > Corynebacterium > Corynebacterium sp. BF-R-2. Next base: position 41,835 of record NZ_JAMFTP010000014.1, read on the forward strand.
GCAGGAGATGCTGGCCTCCGACCAAGCGCAGCAGGCGCCGGCGGCCATGTGGCGCACAGTCTCAACCACGCTCATTGACCAGCTCAATGACCCAGAGTCCTTCCTGCGCCAGAAGATTACATCCAAGGTCAAGGAACTGGCGCACCGCCTGCTGGAGGATTCCGAGTTCCTGGCCCAAGCCAACGAGCTCGTGGACAAGGCAGCGCGCTATGCCGTGGAGAAGTTCGCGCCAGAAATCATCGCAATTATCCCGGAGACCATCAAGCGCTGGGATGCGGAGGAGGCCTCCCAGAATATTGAGCTCATGGTGGGCAAGGACCTGCAGTTCATTCGTCTCAACGGCACCGTGGTGGGTGCACTGGCTGGCTTGGTTATCTACACTGTTAATCACCTACTTTTTGGCATCTAACAAGGAGTGACGACCATGTCCGTATTTGACTCAATCAAGAATGCCGGTACTTCTGCTTTTGATGTGGCCAAAGACTTCGGTGGCCGCTTCAAGGAGGAGCGCCAGAACCAAGCTCAGAGCGCTCAGGCAGACCGCATCGCCCGTGCCGCTGATGCGGCCGGCATGGGGGATGGCACCGCAAAGGAAGAGTCTTTCTTCGACCGCGTGACCTCCACCGCGAAGAACCTGGGTGAGTCCGTCTCCTCCGCGGCGCGTGAAACCCGTAACTCCGCGTCTTTCGAGAAGGCTCGGGAGGATTTCACCACCGCTTTCAACGAGACCCGCGATGGTGTTGAGGAAGCCATCAACAACGCCAAGGACAAGCGCGCTGAGAGTCAGACGCCGCAGAGCCCGCGTAATCCCTATTCACCGAAGCCGAAGGACAACGTCATTGACGGCGAAGTCATCGACGAGAATTAATTAATGCACACGTTTCTAGATATTATTGCTGCGATACCGCGCTACACCTTTATGGCGGTGTCTCTCTTCGCACTGTTGGGCGCTATCCTCGCCGCCACGACGCGCGAGGACGCCTTCCGCGCGGGAGACCGCCAGAACAAATGGGTCTGGGTGGGCCTTCTGGTGGGTTCCGCACTGTTTATGAACACACCACTCCCGTTTGTCAGCTGGATTGGTGCCATCATCACCGGCGTGTACTGGTTTGATGTACGCCCGCAGCTCAAGGCCATCATCAACGGCGATTACTCCTACTGATGCAGGTTCTTCTTCAGGCCTCCCTTGAGGAGGTACGTGCGCAGTCACCGGGCCAGCGAGTGGTTGTTTCACCGCACCACGTTCTTGCGGCTGACAGGGCCGAGTACATCATCGCCGTGGCCGGCTATCCCACTGGGCGCCACCACTCCCTGGTGAAAGCCGCGGAGGCACGTCTGGCTGTGCAGTGCGGTGCGGCGGAGGTGTGGGTTGCGGTGGACGCCGCGCTTGGCGACGTCACCTCGCTCCTCTCCGAGCTTGTCACCCTCCGCGAGGCTTGCCCCCTTCCCGTGCGCCTCGGCCTCATCCTCCCCGCAGACGCTTCCCTGTCCGTCGCCGAGCTTGCCCATACTGCTGAGCAGGCGGGCTATCAGTGCCTCGTCGTTTCAGACGACGGCGAGCTTCCTACTCTGGACTCCCAGCTACCCATGGAACGTTTCTGACACTGAACGCTTCTGAACCAGGCTAGTTGGCGGGGGCGGTTGCTGGCGCAGGAGCCGTAGCAGCATCAAGTTCGCTCATCGGTACATTCTGGCCGACCATGGTGAGGGTGACCTCGCCAGCACCGACATCGACAGATTCGAAGGTGAGTTGCTGACCCGCCAGCTGCTCCGCCATACCCTCCGCTAGGGCATCAGAGATCGCCGTGGTGGCCTGCTCTGGAAGGTCGAAGCCGAACAGGGAGGCCCTCTCGGCGTTGATGGCGAGCTTGCCATCGCGGGCTTCGGGCTTGAGCGCGAGCTCGGCCAGTCCGCCGGCGAACTCCACGGCGAGATTATCTTCGGCATCGTGGGCGGTAATCCCCGTGACGACGAGGTTGCCTAGGGCGTCATAGCCGGACTGGTCCGCAATGGCCTTCTGGAAGCTGGCGAGCAGGAACTGATCCGGAACCGTGGTTGAGGCGCGCAGGGAGCCCGCCACCGGTTCCTTGGACAACGTCATGTCCTCCACGTGGACGTCTGCCGCTGGCTGGCCGGTGATGTTGGTGCCCTCAATCTTCAGAGTGGACGGGGTTTTCATATCCATCTGCGGGATCTTGCCGTTGAGCATGCCAAAGATCATCGGGCTGGCGCCAAAACTCACCTCCGGTTCTTCCGACGCCTCCACGCCCTGGTCCTTGGCGGACTGGACAAACTGGTCCTTCATCTGGGTGCCCAGGAACCAGCGCAGTCCCAGTTCAGCTAGCAAAATGATGAGCAGGAGCGCTACCAGCACGCCGATGAAGATTTTCCAGGCCGTTGCGGCACGAGATGTAGAAGAAGCCATGACTACCAGTGTGGCGCATGGTCTTAAAGTCCGCCAACTACACCGTCCCAATCAACTGTGAGCACGTTATCTCGCAGGCGGCGATGCACTGGGTGGACCATGCTCAGGCTTTGCCGGGCCATGCGCCACCGCACTCGCGGGCCATAGGGCGCCCAACCGGCTGCGCGATCCCAGGCGTCGTCAGCCGCCTGCAAGAGCTCGTGGATGGGCTCGCCGGGAACATTCTTATGGATCAGGATTTTAGGAAGTCGCTCCGCTAGATCGCTCGGCCGCTCCACATCGAAGGGATCCCAGGCGAGGGTGAGCGTGCGGGGCCCGGAGGCGTCGAGAAGCACCCAGGCGGCCCTGCGACCCAACTCGTCGCAGGTTCCTTCCACGAAGAATCCGCCGGGCGCTAGGCGGGAGGTTACCGTGTCCCAGGCCTTCTCGACCTGGTCCACGTCGTACTGGCGCAGCACGTTAAACGCGCGCACGAGCTGCGGACGGTAGCCTGCCAGCTCGAAACCGCCGAGTTCAAAGGTGACGCCATCACGCGGTGGCAGGACGCGCTCGGGGGAAATCTCCAAACCCGTCACCCGGGTGCGCGGATTGATGCGGCGCAGCCAGCCTGCCCACTCCACCGTCGTGGTGTGGGAGGCGCCGTAGCCGACGTCGAGAGCCAGCGGCTCCTCTGTAGAGCGCAGCAGCGAGGAGATCTCCGGGTGCGCCACCATCCAGCGGTCACAGCGGCGCAGACGATTGGGGTTGGTGGTACCCCGGGTAACCACGCCAAAAGGCCGACCAGCGCTTTCCTGTGCTCGCAGGTTATGCGCGTGATCGGCCATGACAGTAACGGAGGGTGTTACACGGTTAGAGGTTGTTGGAGATCCACTCTTCGGTGAGCTTGCCCTCGTTGGTGTAGAGCTCCTGCAGTGCCTCGGCCACCTTCGGCTCAATGGCTGCGCCCATCATCGGGATGTTGACGGATACCTCGGTGACGTAATCCAGAGCAGTGGTCTCGCCCTGACCCTTGTAGGTGATGTCACCCTTGAAGTCGACCGGGGTGCCCTTGACGTCAGCGACGAAGGAGACGGACATCTGATCATCGACAACCTCGCCGATGGTCACGGTGCGCTTCTCCTTAAGGTCCTGGGAGACTATGGCGCGAACAGCCTCCGGCAGGAGGGACGTCGGCAGGATTTCAAAGAGCACGGCGGTGTTGCCGGTGAACTCGTGCACGGTGCCCGGTTCCGGGGACAGCTTAGCCACAATGAAGTCCCAGTATTCCTGGGTGGTCAGTGCCTTGTGCACCTTATCGATTGGCTGGTTGATGATAACGGTGTTTTCGCTACGGGTTGACATGAGTTACAGACTACCTTGGTAGACGTGCTAGATAAATTCATGACCCTCGCTGAACTGGACGGTGTCACTCTCGATTCCGAGACCACCTTTGCTGATCTCACCACCTTGCGCATTGGTGGCGCCCCGCTGGTGACGGTGCGTTGTGCCAGTGCGGAAGCGGCAATTGCAGCGTTGGCCGCGCTTGACGACGCCTCCCAGGACTACCTCGTCGTCGGTGGCGGATCCAACCTCGTCGTGGCCGAAGGCCAGCTCGACGTCGTCGTGGTCATCCTCGATTTCGATGCCATCGACGCCTCCGTGGCGGATGGACTCCTCCGTGCCGATGCCGGCGCGGTGTGGGATGACGTCGTGGCCTTGTCCGTGGAGTGTGGTTTGGGTGGCATTGAGTGCCTCTCCGGTATCCCGGGCAATGCCGGTGCGGTGCCGGTGCAGAACGTGGGCGCATACGGCGCCGAGACATCCGACGTCCTCACGCAGGTCTACCTCTATGAGCGCGCTACCCGCACTGCATCGTGGATGCCGGCTGAGGACTTGGAGCTGGCGTATCGCTATTCCAACCTGAAGTTCACCGGACGTGGAGTGGTGCTGGCCATCGAGCTGCAGCTCACCACCGACGGCTTGTCGAAGCCCCTGCGCTTTGGCCAACTCACCCAGAACCCCGGTGAGCGCCGCCCCGTCGCCGAAGTCCGCGAAGAGGTACTAAAGCTGCGCCGCGGCAAGGGCATGGTGCTCGACCCAGAGGACCATGACACCTGGTCAGCCGGTTCCTTCTTTACCAACCCCATTGTGGAACCGAAGCTCGCCGATTCCATCCAAGAAGCCGTCCGCGCCGCCCGCGGCGACGAAGATGCGGACCGCATGCCCCGACACGTGGTGGGTGGGACCACCGCGTCGGGAGGGGACGCCGCGTCAGGAGAAGGAAAGGAAAAACTCTCCGCCGCCTGGCTTATCGAGCGCGCCGGTTTTGCCAAGGGCTACCCGGGCGAAGAGTCCGGTGCACGCGCAACGCTGTCCACCAAACACACCCTGGCCCTGACCAACCGCGGTGCGGCCACTGCAGACGATATTGTCGCGCTGGCCCGCGAGATTCGCGCCGGGGTTCAGAAGGCCTTCGGAGTAACGCTGGAGCCAGAACCCATCTGGCTAGGGGTAGAAATATAAGTACGAAATATTTAAAATAGCGTTGAATTGCTAACTCGCCGCCGCAAACACTAGGTGCCCAGAAAGGATAAAACATGTACATCCCCAAAGACGTTCTCTTCGCCATCCTTCTCTTTGTCTCGGCCCTTCTCTGTGCGGTGGCGATCCTGTTAGTCCCAGGCCTGTTTGCGGATTTCAGTGCAGCGCGCTGCACTTTGATGGCGAGTGTCTTGGGGCTCGGCGTCGCAGGGCTGTTCTTCGCCCGTACCCAGATCCGACGCCTTGAGCACTAGCGCTTAGGCCATGACGTTGAGCCACTCATCCTTCGCCGCGAGGAAATCGCGCGCAGCCTCCTGCGCGCCCTCGAGGGAGTGGTGGGCGCCCCACCCGCACTGCACCTCGTTGGCGGCGGGAACCTCGGTTGCGTTGAGGATGTCGTTGAGCGCGCCCTCGACCGCGCGGAGCAGCTCATCCTGCTCCATGCCGTTGGTGATGGCGTAGAAGCCGGTGCGGCAACCCATCGGGGCAAAGCCAATGAGCTTATCGGTGTAGTTGCGCATGTAGTTGGCCATCATGTGCTCAACCGAGTGCAGCGCCTCCGTGCCGAGGTGCGCCTTGTTTGGCTGGCAGAAGCGCAGGTCATACTTGATAATCTCGACCCCGCCGCCCAGGTCGGTGCGGTCGGCAACGCGGATATAGGGGGCGTCGACAAGCCGGTGGTCGAGCTCGAAAGACTTCACGTTGATCTTATTCTCGGCGTTGTTCTCAGTCATGCCTCCCCAGTGTAACTGCTATCCAGGTCTTGGCCAGAGTGTCCTGACCCTGAACGGATGCTGTACCGCATACGCTGGACAGATATGAGCGACGAGGAAATCGGGGGCAATGCTGTCCCGGTCGAGAGACCAGAGACCATTGTGCCGTGGAAGAGCTCGAACATTCTTGAGGTCGAGGGGCACAGCGATGCCCGCGATCCTTTCGCCAAAGGTAACCGTCTGCGCCGCGAGAGCTGGAGCCTAGTCCTTCGCCGCACGTGGAATGACTTCTTCCATGATGCCTTCACAGACCGTGCGGCCGGGATGACGTATTTCACGCTCATGGCGTTTGCGCCCACGGTACTAGCAGCCTATTCCATCGCCACTCTTATCTTCTCCTCCCGCAAGGACGAAGTAGAGCAGCTGACCTCGGAATTTATTGAACAGTACATTCCTAGCTCCTTCTCGGAGGAAGCGAATGTCGTCGTCAGCGCGATTATCGGTTCAAGTGCTCAAGGTACCTTGGCCCTGATCGTGTCGTTGGCTATCTCCCTGTTTTCTGCTTCGGCATATGTGCGGGCCTTCGCGCGCACAGCCAATACCGTGTACGGGCGGGTAGAAGGTCGCGGCATCATCCGCACGTGGTCGCTGATGTGGGGGTTGACCGCCATCATTGTCATTGGTGCGGTCATCGTGCTCTTTGCCAATTTGCTGCGTGACACCGTCATTAGCGAGGCCATCTACCCCTTAGCCGGACAGGTCGGCCTTGAAGATGCCGCCACCTACCTGGTGCAGGCCTTCCTCCCCGTGTGGAATTGGCTGCGCTTCCCCGTCACGGTGGTCGTGGTCCTTACATTGATTGCGGTGCTCTACCACTTCAGCCCCAATGTGCGGCCGAGCCGCTTTCGCTGGATTACCTACGGTTCCGTGGTAGCGCTCGCGGGTACTGTTGGGGTCTGGGGTTTGTTCGGCCTCTACATCACCTATCTTGCTGGAGCCAGTGCTTATGGCGCGCTGAGCACCATCCTGGCTCTCTTCATGGCCATTTGGTTGATGAACACTGCCCTCATTGTCGGCATCAAGATTGATGCCGAGGTGCTGCGTGCAAAGGAGCTGCAGCTAGGGATGCACTCGGAACGCTTCATCCAAGCCCCGCCACGCTCAGATGCATCCTCCCGCGCCCAGGCCCGCGCGCAGAAGCGCCTTGAGTACAAGGCGCGGGAGATTTCCGATAGCGCGCGGCAGGAACAGCCCGAGTAGTCGAGTGCTACTTCAGTGAGTAGTAGATAGAGCTTTTCGTGGTGGGATCAGAGACCACGATGTTGCCGCTCTCGGCATTCTTGGAGGGGGCACTAAAAATGAGTGTCTTACTTCGGGTCTTTGCCTGCGATAGGGGGTTATACAGCTCGTTATCGGAGTTGACTGATGCCCCGTCCAATTTTCGGTTCTTCAAAGCCCAATGGTCGCTATAGCTAAGCAGTGGCACATTGAGGTAGTCGGGATTATCGCTTAGGTACGTGATGGTGACGTCGACCGAGATATACTCTCGCCCTTTTCTGGGCCGGGGAAGTAGGGGATGGGCGGCAACGAGAGAGTCGGAGTTATTGACCACAAGATTGCTGACTGTCAGCTGCCATTCTGGGCTAGATAACATGGTGTTCAACGGCAACGGGTCGCTTCTCGAGCCTTCGTCGCCATCGAGAATGTAGTGCTCGCCGTCAGTATTCGGAGTCAGTTGAAAGGTGCTCGTAGGGCTCGGTGCAGCGCGCACTTCCTGGGCAGTAACCGGAGTGGCGTCCATGGACTCTGGAAGCACGACAAGGGCGGCAGCAGCCACGACGCTTCCAATGACGCTGACGGCGATGGCGACAACACCAACCGGGGTGGATTGCCGGGCAGATAAGGTCGCGGCAAGCCCCGTGGCCCCAGCCGCAGCGAGCATGACCCAGCCAGCGATGTACACAACGGGAAGGCACGCCAGCAGCGTGCCCACCAGAGCGAGCACCACAGCAATTAGACCGAGGCGGTCCTTCTTGGGCTGTGATTCCTTTGCAGAGGCATCGGTCATGTGAGGAACTCTTTCAGATGTGGAGAAGGTTCGTGCGGGAAGAAAGGTGCCTAACTGACTATGTGTGCTCGACCTGTTCCGTCGAGTAGCTCGTCAACGTGTCTTCCCACGAGGCCCCCTCCTCAAACAGCACAAACAGGCCGACGGTTAGTGCGATCTGAATGATGAAGCCGAGGACTGCCCCGACTAGTGCGGTACATAGCGCAACGATGGGCCAGAGATTCCTCTGGTCTTTCATGAGCAAACCAGTAAATCCCACAATGACGGCAGTGCCGAGAAAAACCGTGTCAAACAGGAACATGAAGGGCAGGCAGGCAAGAACAAATCCGATCAGCGCCGCGATGAAGGCGATGATTCCCATAACGTTGGATTGCGGCTGCGGCGGTTGTGGCGGCTGCGCGGCACCGTAGAAGTTCTGTTGGCCATACGGCCCATTCTGGGGAGGCGGTGCAGATGAAGGCTGGAAACCGGAGGGGCCATAAGGAGGTTGCGTCATAGTGTCCTATTTCAAAGCGAGGTGGAAGGGAATCTCAGTGCCAGGTGCGACAACAACGAAGGTACCGTCTTCAGCGCCGTTCTCAGGCACACTGACAGCAAGTCTGCCGGTGCGCTTCTCGTGCGGCTGGAAAGGCGTGTCCGTGTCAAAAAAGCCGTCAACGTCCCGCAAGAGGGGATGTTTATCTCCATCGTCGCCTGGGTCGCGGTAGAGGAACGCCATCTCAGAGCTAGCGTCGGTCTTGTTACCGGTGTACGTCAGCGTCAAGTCAAAAACCAAGTACTTTCGACCTGCTTCTGGCTTCTTATAGGACGGATCTGCGGCCATGACCTCGTCAGTACCGTCGAAGTTGAGGTTGCTGACGTCCACCGCCCATTCAGGTCCATGCAACGTTGTCTTGAGAGGCAGCGGGGTGGAACGCGATCCAGGGGTTCCTTCCTCAAGGATCTGGTTGCCGTTTTCGTCGGGAACGCTGTTGAAATACTCCGTCGCGGTGGGGGTAGGGGAGCCTGTGCTTTCTGGCGTCTCCTCTTCGCCCCATGGCTGCACCGTCGTACCCACGACGGAGCTCGCCGACCCCGGGGTTTGTGTCGTGTCTGGAAGAGAATCGATGAACTTTGCTGCCATGAAGAAGAAAAAAACTAGTGACGTGATAAGGCTACCCACCACGGAGATGATCAGCGCCGCTACTCCCCACATCGTGGATTGGTTGTTGAGGAAAAGCGCAACGATGCCGGTAACAAACGCCACGACAAGCATGATCCAGCCCACGACGTAGATGACGGGTATGCAGCCGATAATGGTGCCCACAATGGCGAGCACTGTGGCGATGATTCCGACGATGGAGCTTTTCTTAGGCGGTTCGGGCTGGGGTGGCGGTGCCCCGTATCCGCCACCCGGGTTGCCATAGGGAGAACTCAGTGGCGGGAAGGACTGGTTAGCGTAGGGATTGTGCTGCGGGGCGCCGTGCTGAGGGGCTCCTTGCGGCCTAGGGCCCGGCGGCGGGTTGTGCGGCGGATACGGCGGCTGAGTCATCACGAGGCTCTTTCAGGGGGAGTGGGAGAGGTGAGTGAGTCCTCATAATAACTGCCGCAAAGCCGCCGCGTGTGGGAAAAGAGGGTAGGTGGGGAGTGCTCCTAGCTTTCTGAATAGGTGCCGTCTGTGCCGAGGCGCGCGGTGTCATCGAGGAGCATCGCGATTTCCGCAGCCTTGGCGTTGTCAGCCGGTAGGCGGCGGCCTTCGATGACTTCAAAGAGCGGGGCACGGCCCAGCATGCCAGCTTCAAAGTGCGCACGGCCGGCGCGCAGGCGCTGCTCGGCGCGCTTCCGCCACTGGGATGCAGCATCCGCCCCGCGCTGCTGAGCCACTGCCTGCTCGAATACGCCTGGGTGGGCATAGACGATGAGCGCGCTGACGTGGCCGAAGCCCAGCGAGGTCAGTGCCGCGGCCTTCACGCTGTGGCCTGCAGAGCCGAGATCCAGCGGGGATCGCAGCCACACCAGGTTGCGCGCCTTCGGGGCGATGAGCGGGTCGACGCAATCCAGGGACACGTTCGCCGGGATGCGGTGCGTGCGGAAGACATCGATGATGCCGCCGGTCTGGAAGAGCGCAGCACCCGCCTTGGAGTGGCCGGTGAGCGTCTTCTGGGAGATGACGAACATCGGCTGGTCCTCATCGCGGCCAATCGCCGGCCACAGCAGGGAGTGCAGCTCCGACTCGTTGGGGTCGTTGGCGCGGGAGATGAAGCGCTCGTCGATGCCGCCGGCGACCACGACGTCGGCCTTGCCCAGTGCACTCTTGCTGCATAACCAAGATAAAGATCCAGCCCACTCTCGACTAGGGCGAGGCGGGCTGAACGATTAAACGAAGCTTGTCACGGCGCACGACACCCCGCCAGACGGACGAACAAATGAGCAGGCAGTGAATGCGGTTGAATGGACGGTGTCAAGTTTTCGTGGCTGGGTGAATTTCCTTGCATCATTAATTGCTTGTAGAAATCGCGTACATCGTGTAGGTTCACACGCAGCACTAACAGCCCGAAAGAAGAACGAGAAAGCTAAAGGAGGCGAACCGCGATGATGACCCATAACAATCAGCCGCTAGGACGCTTCTTTAAGCAACTCTTCTAATAGGCTGACTTGACCATTTCCCGGGAAAGCGGCCCTGCTTATCCCGGACGTTGGTGCCAGCCGCGCGACCCGCGCGCACAACTCACAAGTCAGCCGCCCAAGCAGGCCCTTTCTCACGAACTGCGTTACGTAAACGCAGAGAAAGGCTCTCTTATGCGCCTGCACAACTTCGCCTCCATTGTTGAAGACAAGACGGTGGCGCAGGCACAACTCGTCGCTGACCTGCCCTTCGTCTACCCACACGTGGCGCTCATGCCTGATGCCCACTTTGGCAAGGGCTCCTCGGTCGGCACCGTCTTCGGCACGCTACGTGCCGTCATCCCGGCGGCCGTCGGCGTGGACATCGGCTGCGGCATGATTGCCGTGCGGACCCACCTCACGCACGCGGATATCCAGGACTTCGCGCTCGAGGACCTGCGCACCGCAGTCGAAGACTCCATTCCGCTCTCGCCCGGCAATTACAACGGTTGGATCATGGACCCGCGCACCGAGGCTCGTACGCGTGAGCTCGCGCAGCTGGCCCAGGACACCGGCGTGGATCTCGGCCACTCCAAAAACTGGCGTCAGCAGCTGGGCAGCTTGGGCGGTGGCAACCACTTCATCGAGCTGTGTCTCGACGAAGAGGACCGCGTCTGGCTGTTCCTGCATTCTGGCTCGCGCGGCGTGGGCAACAAGATTGCCCAGAAACACATCAAGGCCGCGCAGCGCCACTGCGAGAAGCATTGGATCCAGCTCGCGGACAAGGACCTGGCCTACCTCGTCGAGGGCACGGAAGAGTTCGACTCCTACATTGCGGATCTCCACTGGGCACAGCACTTTGCGCTGCTCAACCGCGATGAGATGATGGACCGCTTCCTCGACTGCGTCGCCACCTGGTCCGGCGCGGATCGCGAGACCCTCGAGCTCGAGCGCATCAATTGCCACCACAACTACACCCAGCGCGAGAACCACTACGGTAAGAACGTGTGGCTCACGCGTAAGGGCGCCATCAAGGCGGACGAAGGCGACCTCGGCCTCATCCCCGGCTCGATGGGCACCACTAGCTACGTCGTGGAAGGCAAGGGCTACCCGCCGGGCCTCAAGTCTGCGCCGCACGGCGCGGGTCGCGTCATGTCGCGCACCCAGGCCAAGGCCCGCTTCACCGAGGCGGACCTTGCCGCACGCATGGAAGGCATCGTCTACCGTCCCGGCGCCGAGTTCGTCGATGAGATTCCGGACGCCTACAAGGACATCGACTGCGTGATGGCCGATGCCGCCCAGCTCGTCGAGGTCAAGCACACCCTGCGCCAGATCCTCAACGTCAAGGGCACCTAACCTGCGCCATGATGGGACCGTCACTTTTAGTGACGGTCTCTTTTGAGCTTTCCGACGCCCCCTCCTCCTGCAGCGTCGCATCAGCACGACGCTTTGCCTTATGCAAGGAAACGAAGTGCGTGACCACTATTGATTACTGCTTATTTATCGCGAAGGGCTGGAACTGCTCGGCCGGTCGGAGGTGAAAGCTGAGTATTAAACTGCGTCGAGGCGAGTTGGCGTTCAGCATCGTCGACCAGCATGAAAACATCGTCAGCGAAGTAACCGAGAAGCCCGCCCGCACCGATGACTTTCTTACGTAGAATGCCAGCGTCGGTGAGTGAATCGAGAGAATCTCGGGCCGTGCTTGTCGATGAAATCCCCAGCTCGGACTTCACGATGGACACCGTGACCAAAGGCATAGCAGGAAGCTTCTTGAGCAGTTGGAACTCCGTCGAATTTGATTTCAATGCGCGCTTGCTTCCTTGCGCAGTGCGGTGGTGATTTACCTTGTCCATCCATTCTGCTTCTAGGGCGGCGACGCTATCCGCAAGTTCAGCTGCTTTGGTGGTGGCGACTTGTGCAGCCTCGACGAAGAAAGAGATCCATGCCAGCACGTCACCCTCGCGGAATTTCGTGAGTCCGTTGACGTAACGGTCACCGAGCGTTGCCAGAACCATACTGACGGGGAGAACCGCAGCATCGGTGAGCCCTCTGCGCTGTAAAAGCGCGTGAATCATGGCTCGCCCCACGCGTCCATTCCCATCCGGGAATGGGTGGATGGTCTCGAACTGTGCATGAACGAGCGCTGCTTGAACGAGCGCGGCGTGGTCTGCCCCGTTGAAGTATTCAATGAGATCATCGAGGAGTTCCGGGACTTGCACGGGAGGCGGGGGAACAAAAGCTGCATCGATGGGGTGATAGTCAGATCCGCCAATCCAGTTTTGAGTAGTACGTACTCCTTGTAAAGGCTTTTCTGCAACGAGCGCTGTCTGTATTGCAACAAGGTCATCCAGGACCAGCTCGTCTTTGTAAGCCAAGTCTGCATTGATGGTGTCGAGGATGGCGACATTGCGGGCGACAGCTGTTGCGGATTCTTTGAAACCCCGAATGTCGGAATCTGATTCACGCGCGAGGATCGCCATGGCCACTTTGTCGGAGTTCGGAGCAATTCCCTCGATCCGGGAGGAAGCGACGGCCTCAGAACGGAGCAGGAGTCGCGCAACTCCTTCAAGGGAGTGGGTATTGTCTCTCATCCCAAGATTGTGAATCTCCCGCTCGATGCGAACGATACGTCGCGAGAGCTCGGACGGAAGCTTTAACGACATGCCTGCAAGTGGATCGGGAACGAAAGCGTGATACTTACCTCCTTGTTTGGCGCGTCGAGAAAGACCGCTGCCATCAGCGGGGATCCATTCCAATTCGACTGTCTTTGCCACAGTTGACTCCTCTCATGCGCTTGGGGCATTGGGGATAAGGTTTATCTTGGTAGATTGATATCCTAGTTTACCGGGATAGCCGTTATCCCGGTGGACTGCGAGCGCAATGCGCCAGATAACTCTTATCGTGAGTCACCGCTTTGTTAAAGACGTTTGATACGGTCTGAAGCGTCCTGGGTTTAGTTCCTACCTCAGCTAAGGAAGGATTGAACTATGCCTAGAAAGTATTCCGTCGAGTTCAAGGAGAAGGCGGTCCATCAGATCATCGAAATGGTCCGCCTGGAGTCTTGCTCACTGCAACGCGCCTACACGGAGGTCGGTGAGCTTTTTGGAGTATCTCACCACACGTTGCGGGCCTGGTACCGTGACAGCGCTTCAGTACGTGTTGACTCTGACGCTTCAGGCGGCGAAACAATGGAAGAAGAGCTCAAGCGTCTGCGCCGCGAAAACCGTGAGCTGAAGCGAGCAAACGGGATTCTTAAGACTGCTTCGGCTTTTTTCGCAGCGGAACCAGGCCGACCCACGACCAAATGATCTCTTACATCGACGCGTATAAAGATCAGTTTGGGGTCGAGGCCATCTGCCGAGTCCTTAAACAAGTAGATCGTGGATTCATTACTGCCCGCGGCTACCGCAAAGCCACTACACGTGTTCCCAGCGCAAGGGCCTTAAGCGATAGCCTGCTTATCCCAGAGATACAGCGTGTGCATGCGGAGAATTTCTCGGTTTACGGTATCCGCAAAATGTGGCACGCGATGAACCGTGAAGGCTTTCATATCGGCCGCGATAAGACTGCACGACTGATGAAGCTAGCAGGTGTTTCCGGCCGCAGACGCGGACGAACCCCAGTGACAACGATTAGCCCGAAGACACCGGATCATCGCCCGGACCTTGTGCGCCGAAACTTTCGTGCGCAGGCACCAGGCAGGTTGTGGGTTGCCGACATTACCTACGTTCGCACCCTGTCAGGATTCGCCTACACCGCGTTTGTCGTGGATGTCTTCAGCCGAAAAATTGTTGGTGTTGCTACACGCTCGACAATGCGCACCGATGCGCTGCCCATAAAGGCTTTGGAGCATGCGTTAACGACTGCAGGGCGAATCCATGGAAACCAGTTAATTCACCATAGCGATCGGGGCAGCCAGTACGTGTCACTGAAGTATTCCACTGCGCTAGCGGAATCCGGAATCCGTCCGAGTGTGGGAACAGTCGGAGATTCTTATGACAATGCTCTAGCCGAAACAGTCAATGGTCTCTACAAAGCTGAACTCATTCACGCCCAAGGCCCGTGGACGTCAGTCGGAGAAGTCGAACTGGCCACCTTGCGGTGGGTGCATTGGTGGAACACCAAGCGACTTCACGAAGCATTGGACTACGCCACCCCACAGGAAGTAGAAACCGAGTATTATCTCACCCAGCCCATCAACACAGGGCCGTAAAAGAAGCGGAACTAAACCCAGGACGCTTCAAAGTGACTTCAGTGATGTCGGTAATCGGGGGGTTCGCATTCTCGATGAATTGTTAGCGGACATGAAAAGCTGACCGGAGGCGGACATAAAAAAGTCCACCTATGGCCATGAGAAACTGACCAGTGGCGGACACCACGGGGGCAGGGCGTGTTCGAATGATTGACTCGTCCTGTTGGAGTATGGTAAGCGAACTTATCCCCTCTGGTTCAGAGCCCTGTTGTGACGTCGATCTAGCGCTGGGATGCTCCTCGAGTTCGAACGACGATGACGTGGTGCATCAGCCGACCGATGGGAGCCGTGTTGTTCGGTGTCGGGCGCACCTGTGGCATGAGGTCCGTGAAGCTTGGCACATGTGATTTCACGGAACGTGCCGACGGCGCGGCCGCGTGCTGTGGTTGCCTTCGATAGGCACGAGGAACCCGGTGTTGGAGTCACCATCGGCGACGGCGGGGCCACAGACCTGACACCTCAACTTCACCCCTACTTCTTCTAGAAGACAATTGCTGCTGATTAGAGACGGAGTCAGGTCCGTCCATGCTTTTCGCTAGATGAGTCCGGTTAGACTCTTCTATCGAACATCGGATGAAGACCCCTTATTTTCCTACCCCCAATAAAAACTCCCCAAACCCCTAAATCCCGTGTCCGCCACTGGTCAGTTTTTCATGTCCGCCAACATGAATTGAACCGCGTAGCCTTTGACGAAACTCGTCACTTACGGAATGGTGATGATGCGGATAAATTTAATGAGGGAAACTCAAAAAATCGGCTGGCACGAGTTGTTGAAGTAGAACTTCCAGGACCAGCGAATAGTGAACTGCGTAGTTTTGTTCGTAAGGCAGTTTCGTTAGCTCATTCGATAAAACACGCACCGAACTCATCGCGCCGTGAAGCTGGCATAATCGCTGATTCCGTAATCATGCTTGTCAATATTTTTCGGCGGATGTTTGAAAGCGTGTGATGGAACATTTAATTGAAAAGCGTTGGTGAGCAAATATCGTCGCGACATAGAGCGAAACGAGGTTAGTCCGAAAGGAAAGGGCCAGTTCGTACTTGAACTGGCCCTAATTGCTAGAGGCTACGCACTCGGGAATTCACCGGTTGCGCCCAGGCGCGCATCGGCGTCGAGAAGCATGGAGATTTCCGCGGCCTTGTCGGCGTCGACGAGGCCGTAGCCGTCAATCATCACCTTGGTGTCGGCGTGCGGCATGCGGCGGCCGTCGATGACCTCGAAGAGCGGCGCGCGGCCCAGCATGCCTGCCTCGAAGCGGGCGTGACCCGCGGCGAGGCGCTGCTCGGCACGCTCGCGCCAAGCAGCTGCAGCGTCAGTGCCGCGTTGCTGCTTGATGGCCTCCTCAAACACGCCCGGGTGCGCGTACACAATGAGCGCGCCGACGTGTCCGAAGCCGAGTGAGGTCAGCGCCGCTGCCTTCACACTGCGGCCCGCGGCTGCCAGATCCAGCGGCGAACGCAGCCACACCAGGTTTTTCGCCTTCGGTGCGATGAGCGGATCAACGCAGTCCAGCGACACGTTGGCCGGGATGCGCCCGGTGCGGAAGACGTCGATGATACCGCCGGTCTGGAAGAGCGCGGCGCCGGCTTTGGAGTGGCCGGTGAGCGTCTTTTGGGAGATGACAAACATCGGTTGATCCGCGTCGCGCCCGATGGCCGGCCACAGGATGGAGTGCAGCTCCGACTCGTTGGGATCGTTGGCGTTGGTGGAGGTGTCGTGCTTGGACAGGACGCTGACGTCGTTGGGTGTCAGGCTCAGTCCGCGCAGCGAGCGTGCGAGACGAGAGTTCTCGCGACCACGACCGGCGCCCAGGGCGCCGAGGCCCGGAGCCGGGATGGAGGTGTGGGCGCCGTCGCCGTAGGAAGCGGCGTGGGCGACCACGGCGAGCACAGGAAGGCCCAGCTCTTGCGCGAGGCTACCTCGCACAAGCAGGACGGTGCCTCCGCCCTCGCCCTCGAGGAATCCGCCGCGGCGGCGGTCGTTGGCGCGGGAGATGAAGCGCTTGTCGATGCCCTTCGCAGTCATCGCTGCGGTCTCTGCGGTGGCGTTCATATCGCCAAAGCCCTGCAGCGACTCGACCTGAACGTCGTCGATACCACCAGCGACCACGACGTCGGCTTTACCCAGCGCAATCTTGTCGACGCCCTCTTCAATCGAGACCGCCGCCGTCGCGCACGCGCCGATGGGGTGAATCATCGAGCCGTAGCCGCCGACCAGCGATTGCATGGTGTGCGCCGCGATGACGTTGGGTAGGGCTTCCTGCAGGATGTCGGAGGGGCGGTCCTCGCCCAAGAAGCGGGAAACGAAGACCTTGTGCAGGGACTCCATGCCGCCGATGCCGGTGCCCTGCGTGGTGGAAACCTGGCCTGGGTGGATGGACTGCAGCAGTTCAGCAGGGGAGAAGCCAGCCTGGATGAAGGCGTCGACGGCCGTGACCAGGTTCCAGACCGCCATGCGGTCGAGCGAGTCAAGCATGTGGTCCGGGATGCCCCAGCGGGCCGCGTCGAAGTTGTCCGGCATCTGCGCGGCCACGGTGCGGGTGAGCGTGGCCTTGCGCGGCACCTTTGCGGTGGCGCCCTTGCGGCGGGTGACCTCCCACTCGCCGTCAGCCTCGCGGATGCTGGTGAACTCTGGGTCGGCCTCGGCGATATCGCGGGCGGTGGCCTCGGAATCGACGGTGAAGGTGATGTCGCGGTCCAAGAACACCGTGGTCAGGTCGATGGAGCCACGGTCAACCAGGTGGTACTTATCGGTGAGCTCGCGGACGCCGGCGCGGGCCACGACCTCGTCGCGGAAGCGCTCGTAGATGTCCTCTTCCGCAATCTGTTCGTCAGTCTCGCCGACGAACCAGCCCGGCGCGGGCTCCTCGCGCCATGCAATGAGGCCGGTCATCCACGCGAGCTCGATGACACCGGCGGCGGTCAGCTCGGCGGAGCCGTCGCGCTGCAGGCCATACTCGGCCTCGAAGCGGGTGCGGCCGGAACCCCAGGAGCTCACCTCGCCGATACCGGCGATGACGACCATGTCGTCGAGGTCGGTGGTGATGTCGCCAAGTTCCTCAGCCAGCTGCGGCTGCACCGGGCGCGCCGGGGAAGGCAGTGCCTTGATGCGGGCGGTGGTGTCCTTGGCGGCACCCTCTGCAGCGGACTGCGCAGCAGGCTTCTCGACCTCTAGAGAAGTCAGCGAGAAGCCTTCGAGACCGCCGGTGAGGTCTGCCTCGATCGGGCGTTCGGTGGCGCGGGCGCGGGACTCGGCGGAAGCTAGGTCTAGCAGCTCAGAGGAAATTTCCTCCGGCGACCAGACGTGGATGCCGGCCTTCTGCGCGGCTGGAACGAGGACGTCGTTGCCGCCCATGAGGTGAGTGCCTGCGACCCAGCCGATCTTGGCTTGCGCAAGGGTGACGCCGGCAGGCCAACCAGCCTCGACGTTCCACTTGGCCAGGATGGCGTCGAGCGCGGCCTTGACTTCGCCATAAGCGCCGTCGCCGCCGAAGGTGCCGCGGTTGGGCGAGCCCGGCAGGACCACGTGGCACCGGGTGGGGCTCGGGGCCTTGACCGCGAGGTCAGAGAGGCCGCCGATGAGGCGCTCGACCGACCACAGCAGCAGGCGAGCCTGGGATTCCGTGGAGGAACCGGCGTCTGCGAGCGAGCCGGAAACAGATGGTGCCGCGAATGGGAATGCCAAGGTTGGGGTGAGCGCTGGCTTGAGAATCTTCACCTCGTTGCCCACGGATTCGCGCTGCTCGGAGCCGATCCACTCAACCAGGGAGTCCACGTCGCGGAAGCTGGTGAGGTTGGCTGGAACCAACCACAGGGCAGATCCCTGGCGGCCGTGCTCGGCGTAGAGGCGGCGGGCGAATTCCTTACGGGATTGGGTCACTCGCGATGCCGTCATGATGACGGTTGCGCCGCCTGCGAGGAGGCGCTCGACAAGCGCGGCGGCGATGGAGCCAGGAGCGGCACCGGTGACGAGGGCGACGTCGCCGGCGTAAGCGCCGTGTTCGGTGGACTCGGCGGCTGCTGCTATCTGCTCGAAGTAGGCAGAGTCGACGGCGGTGTTGCCCGAGCGTGCCCACCAACGGGCCTGTTCAGCCACGGTGGCGCCGGCGCCCTGGAAGGCGGCTGGCTGCGCGCGCTCGTCGTCGGCATCGATCTCACCGAGTGCTACGCGGGCGAGGCGCTCGCGGGCGATGGCCCAGGCGTCGTCGAAAAGCACGGCGTGTGCCGCGTCGAAAGAAGGGGTGACGGACTTGAGCCAGCCGGAACCGAGCTCGGCCTCGACGGCCTCGATGACCTCGGTGTCTGGGGCGGTGGCCTCGGCAGGCTCGGCGACGTGGCCGAGCTGGGTGAGGACCTGGCGGGCCACGGTGGCGAGTACGCCGTTCTCACCGGTCACGGTCTCGGCGTAGGCCTCGAGGGCGGCGGAATCCACGACCCCGCCGGAGGCTCCACCTGCGGCAGTGTCCTTGGAGACACTGGCGCCGTGCGCATTGGCGACGCCCTGGACGGCGGCGTCGATAAGCTCGTGCGCCGCGGACTTGCTGGTGGCGCTGGACGGAACCGTGTTCAGGCTGCCGCCGCGGACGGAATCCTCGTCGCGGGAGCCGAGCAAGATTTCCGCTTCGACGTGGGCGACCCAGGATTCGGGCAGGCCCCACGTTCCGGTGACGTACTCGGCCACGGCGGTGGGCTTGAGGCCCGCCGCACCGAAGAGCTGGCGCAGGCGCGCGCCAACAGCCTCACTCAGCACTGAGCCGAAAGCGGAGTAACCGGGCGCCGCGGTAGCGACCTTCTCACGCAACGCGGCTACGTCGGCGTCAGCAGCACCATCAATGGCGGGCACGCCGAGTTCCGCCGACATGTCCATGAGTAGCTGGTTGCGGCGCGAGGACACACCGTTGGTGAGCTCTTCCACGGTGTCAGAGTCCGTGATCTGGTCCACGCGGATCTTGTTCTGGAAGGCAAAGAGCACCATGATGGCCTCCGCTGCACCGAAGGAAAGCTCAGGAGCATCGTTCGGCACTGCGGCTGCGGGAGCTGGCGTGGGAGCTGCGGCAGGTTCGGTGGTGGTCTCCACGGCAGGTTCGGCTGGCTCCGCGTCAACAGTTTCTGCGGCGGGGGTTTCGGCAGTGGGGGCTTCGGAGACATCGGCAAGCATGACCTGCTCTTGGTCGCGCTCCACGTTGAGCACGCGGATTGTGCCCTCCGGGATGCCGGCGACTGCCAGCGAGCGCTCAGCCAAGTTGGTCAGCGTTGGGGAAGAAGCCAGGCCGACCTCGATGATCTGTTCCACCTTGCCAAAGAGCAGCTCCTGGGTTTCAATCCAGCGCACCGGGGAAGCGAACTGCCAGGACAAAAGCTCGATGAGCAGCAGGCGGGCGAGCGCGTGCTCGGAGAGATCCTCCACGCGCAGCCCATCCAGTTTTCCGGAGGGGGCAAGTGGTGCCACGGCATCGACGAAGTCCTGGGTGAGCTCGAAGGGGCGGGCTACCAGGTTCGGGATGTAGCGGCCCACCAGGGCATCAAGATCCAGTTCCTGGGGGAGGAGCTCATCAAGCTTCTCAGCGAAGGCCGGAACGCCCTCGCGCAGCACGCGGGAGTGGAAAGGAACATCGATGCCTGGGACCATGACCGCCGCACGCGGGGCGATAGCATTAGCCTTGTCCACCAGGGCTTTTAGTCCTTTCTTGGTGCCGGCAACGGAGTACTGCTGGCCGCGGATGTTGTAGTTCACGATCTCTAGGAACTCGCCGGTAGTCTCAGTGACCTCAGCGACCCAGGCATCGACGTTGTCCGCATCAATGCCCGCCATGTTCGGGCGCAGTGCCGCCATGGCGTATTCGGAGTTACCTTTTTCGTCGCGCGGCACCAGGCTGCCCATGGCGGAGCCGCGGGAGTAAACGATGTCAATAACGCCCTCGAGGTCAAAGATATTCGCCAGCGAGGCCAGCGCGGTGTATTCGCCCAGGGAGTGGCCGGCGAAGTAGGAGGTCGGCGCCAGGGTGTTCTCGGCGCGCAGGCGCTCGGTCTGGGCATAGGCCACCACGGCCAGGGCCACCTGCGTGAACTGGGTCAGGTGCAGCACGCCCTTCGGGTGACGGAAGGTAGTACCCCGAACGGTGAGTTCCGTGGGGTTCTCATCGATGATCTTCTGGATGCTAAAGCCCAGGTTCTCGCGGGTATGCGCATCGGCACGGCGCCAGGCCTCGCGGGCTGCCGGGGAAGCTTGGCGGTCGCCCGTGCCCATACCTTCGGTCTGGATGCCCTGGCCGGGGTAGACGTAGGCCGTGGTTGGCGCGGCGAGCAGGGCTTGGCCGCGGGAGACTACCTCGCCGTCGATGCGGCAGGTGACCTCGAGTGCTTGGTGGATGCCCTTGCGGCCGACGCGCTCGACGGTGATCTCAATGTCATCACCCAGCTGCACCATTCCATACATGGAGTAGGTCCACCCCACTACGCGGCCGTGACGCCCGGCCACCTGCTGGGCGGCGGCCGAGAGCCACATGCCGTGCACCAGAGGTGCGTCCAAGTTGACCAACTGGGCCGCGTTATAGGAGGTGTGGATGGGGTTGTAGTCGCCCGAGACCAGCGCAAATGGCGTCATATCCTGCGGGGCAGTCACGGTAGCGCGGTCGACAAAGGAGCGTGGGGTAGCCACCACCTTGGTGGCGGACTTACCCCCGCCCCATTCCGGCGCGGGCTTTGGTGCTGCGGTGCCGGTGGCGCGCCCACGGATGGCAAAGCGGTGCATCTGCGTGGCCACGATGTCACCAGAGGCGTGATCCGTGAGTTCCAGCTCCACGGTGACGATGCGCCCGGAGGCGGATTCCTCCACGGCGGTGCAGGAGGAGGTGACGTCTATCTGGCGGCCGTCGGCAAGCTGCTCTAGTGGCACGCGCACGTCGATGACGTGGTCCAAATGCACCGCGTTGAGCAGGCCTTCGATGACCGGGTAGCCGTCCATCAAACGCCCGGAGCCGAGTGCCGCATAGATGGCCGGCCAGCAGGGGCCGACAAGTACATCTGGGGTACCAGCCTTGTCCGCCGCAGAATTTCCACAGGTTACCGCGCTGTGTGCTGACAGCAGTGACGCAGGGAAGTGGAAGGAGTAGCCCGATTCCACAGACGGCATGTCCGTGATCTCGTCGCCCTGCTCGGCTGTGGAACCCACACCGGCCAGGCCTTCGAGGAGGGCAAAGACGGAGTCTGGCAGACGTTCTTCTGAAACCACCGGGGAGCCACCCGTGGCCACGTCCTCGGGAAGGTCCACCGGAACGGTGACTTCACGGACGTAGAAGGGACGCTGCTCCTCAGGGAGGTCATCCCAATACGAGTCCGCCGTGATGACGATGTCCCAGTTGCCGTCGGCATCCTGGCGCAGGTCGAAGGCATTCTCATCCATCTCATAAGCCGGGTTGGCCATGAGGTGGCCGTGCCACAGCAGTGAGGGGGCGCTGCGCAGGAACGCCGCCGCATCGGCAGCGGAGTTGAGGCGGGAAAACGCCTTCTGCGGTGTTGAGCCCTGCTTCAGCAGCGCATCCGTGGTGGCTTGCTCGAAGCGGGTAAGCAGGTCAGCGACCGGCTCGTTCTTCTTGGTTATTCCGGCCACGGCGACGGGGCCAGGGATGATGCGCACCTGGTCAGCGGTATAGCGCTCATCCTGGGCTTGCCACAAGGTGTCTTTGCCAAACCAGCTCTTGAGGTCGCCATCGATGGCGGGTACCCATGGCATGGGTTTGACGTGCTTGTAGTGCAGCGAAATCCACCAGGCAGCATCGCGTGCAGAGACCTTGGTGGCGCGCGCGGCGGGGTAAGCCTCCAGCAGCTTTGCCACGGCCGCAGGGCCATCGTGGACGTCTTCACCGCTGGTGAAGAGGGTCTCAATCTGGCCGTGATCCGCTGGGTTCAGGCGGGCCTCGACGCGGTGCAAGAGATCGAGGAAACGGTCGTCCCAGCTCGGGTCCACAAACGGATGTGCCAGCTCCACGAAACGCTCGAGCCATTCGGCATACGTCATGGACTCTACGTCACCAAAGTAGGGCTTACAGGTCTTGTCCAGTGCGGCGATGATCTCCTCGCGGTGCGTCGCATACTCGTCAATGCTGAGTGCCGTGATGAGGCGCGAGGCGGCAGCGAAGGAATTATCCAGGTCGTGGATATCTGCCAAGAGGTGGGACTGCGAGGATGCCACGCCGTTCGCGCCGGTGCCGCGGCCGACCCATCCGCCGTTCTTGGAAGGCGAAATGCCTTCCGTGTTGACCAGCAGGTCCTTGACGGAATCCGTGGCCTTGGCCTCCTTGGTGGCCATGGCGACGGTGCCGAGGAAGACGGCGTCGACAGGCATGGCCGGCATAGCGTGCTTTTTAGCCCACTCACCGGTGAGATAGGAGGTGGCGCGGTCCGGGGAGGCAATACCGCCGCCCACAGCCAGATAGACAGTGGGGTGCTGGCGGATCTCACCGTAGGTCTCTAGCAGCATGTCATCGAGGTTCACCCAGGAGTGGTGGCCGCCGGCGTGCCCGTCTTCGACCTGCATGATGATGCGGTCCTCCGGGTAGGCCGTGGCGATCGCCAGAACATCCCGAATCTGCTTCGCGGTGCCGGGCTTGAAAGAGATGAAGGGGAAACCATCGGCGTGGAGGCGGTCCAGCAATTCGCCAGCTTCCTCCACTTCCGGAATGCCGGCGGAGATACACACGCCGTTGAATGGCGCACCAGCCGCACGGGACCTGGGCACGATGCGCGCCTGGCCAAAGTGCAGGTTCCAGAGGAAGCGATCGAAGAACATGGTGTTGAACTGCGCCGTGCGGCCAGGGCGCAGGTGCTGTTCCATCGTGGCCAGGTGGGCGCGGAAGACCTCCTCGGAGTACATGCCGCCGCCGGCCATCTCCGTCCAGTGTCCGGCGTTGGCTGCCGCGGCGACGATCTCACCGTCAGCGGAGGTTGGAGTCATGCCGCCCAGCATGATGGGGGAAAGCCCCGTGAGATCAGAGAAGCGGGTCTGGGTGTAGGTGCGGCCATTCGGAAGCTCGATGGTGCGCGGAGCGAAGTCGGCGTAGTTCAGGGCCTCGGGCAGTTCAGTGCCCGGCGTTGCCAGTGCATTGAGCTCCCGCGGGGTAGCAGCCGAGATCACCGTGACACCCGTGCCCTCCACCACACGGCGGGTGAGGTTGGTCAGCGCGCGGTCAAGAACGATGAGGTGCTCGGAGCTGAGTGCGTCCAGCGTGGCTGGCCAATCATGTTCCGCGACGAGGATGGCCTCTGCCTGCGCGCGGGCCTCATCCACGTCGAGGCCGCACTTCTGAGCCAAGGCTACGGTGCGCTCAGCCGCTGGGGCGAGCACCGGGTTATGGAAGGGAAGAGCTACGGGCAGCTCATCAAAGCGAGGGCTAAGCTCATCGCCGCCGATGGTGCGCTTGTCCAGCTCATCATTGAAGCTTTTTACTGCTTCTTCGATGGCGGTGCGGGTGGCAGCCAGGTCTTCGGGGCTGCCGGAAAGCGCAAAGTGGCGCCGGCCGTTGACCACGGCGATGGCAGCGGTGCCGTGCAGGTGTTCAGTGACAAAGCTGCGCTCCAGCCCCCGCACGGACAGCATCTGCGAGCGGGGATCGGTACCGTTTACCGCCGTCGAGGCTGTGCCCATCAGGATCGCCAGGGCAAGGGCCTCCACAGGCTTGTCGACGGCCAACGCGCCCAAGCTGCCCTGCGAATGTCCAGCGCGCTCATCGATGTCGATGCCGAGGTCGCGCAGCTGTTCGATGGCAGCAATCTGGCCGAGCACGATGCCCGGGATGGAGACGGCTGGCAGCACATCGCCGAGCTCGCGGTCAGCCTTCCCGCCGATCAGCTCCTTCAGGCGTTCCGCCGCACCAGGGCTGGAGGAGGACACCGTGCGGGCCACTGGGGCAATGAGCGTGCGAGCCTGGGAGAGAACCTCCTGCAGGCGTTGCGCAGTAGCTGGGGTTTGCGTGGCGGAGGCGATGATGCTTTGCCATTCAGAGCCCTGACCCGCGAAAAGGACAGCTGGGTGGGACATAGAATGCAGCGGAGTTATAGGCATTTTTCCTCTTTGTGCTGGTCGGGGATAGGTGTCTGACTAGATCTTGGGCATTAGTTTCCCAAACATAACTAATCATGATGACGCCACCGTAGTCGAAGGGTGTTGAAAACAGGGTCTCCCGCGCGCAAAATGTGAGGTTTTTCTCACGTTTGATGCGGGGGTGGGGGCACTCTCGTGATTCTCGCCGAGCGAAGGTGCCTAACCTTTTGTATTCTTGGCGGCACTGCAGCAGCTCGGGGGGATGCGCACGGGGTACTCATCACCAGCTCGCTCAGTATGCACGTACTACACAAGATTCTAGGGGGGGACAATGTCTCAAACCGCACCTCAAAAACCGGCTAAAACTCCAGCTGTGCTCAGCGCTAGGCGCGTGAGGAAGGTCATGGAAAGGCTGGCTGGCACGCTAGAGAAAAACGAAATGGGCTTGCCCACAGTCCGGATTCCGGGTGGCTACATGAGTATTGACGTCAACGAAGAAATGGGCGGCCTTGCCATTCTTGGGTTTTGGGGCGGCTCGGTGCGCTTCGACCCAGACCGACAGCCCTTGCGTATGGACGTCAACGACTTCAATGGTGGAGGGATCTCTGGCAACGTCGTCGCTGAGGCCTGTGGGAGCTCCGCACAGCATTCGCATCTGCGCGTTTATGCCGCGCCGTATTTGCCGTCGACGGCCACGAATTCTCAGCTTAAGAGCATTATTTCTGGATACGCTAAGTCACTCTCGGCAGTCTTTGCGCGATTCGATGAGCACTTTCCGGACGAACCCTCCAGGCCCATGCGTGGTGCGGGGCTTAAGCCGGTTCCCGCGCATTATTTCAGTGAAGTCTACGAGGTTTCAGCAGTCGGGCTGTGGCGCGTGCACCAACGCGCTACGCGCTTGGCCATGATCGGGCACCCAGTCCACATTGTGAACCATGGCGACGGCACGGTGAGCATCATTATTGATGACCACACCATCACCGTGCAGGCAGCGCAGGACGGCTCAGACGATATTGAACTGCGGCTAGTGACGCCCTCTGGGCGTTGTATGTGTGATTTCGATGCGCTCGTGCGCTGGGCCGAGTTCAAAAATGACGTCCAGTATGCGTACTCCGCGCGTATTGAGGCTGTGCATCATGATGCAGAAGAGGATCTGGTCTTCGTTGCCGCTGCTCGCATTCCCACCGCGTGGGGCTATACGGATGCGCAGCTGGACCACCAGTTGAGCACCTTGGTGAGCCAGTTGATCTGGGCTGGGGAGGAGTTCTACACAACCTTCAACCCAGATCGCTTCAAGCGTTACGTTGATCGCGCTGCTTAAGCCTTGGCGTGTTCTTCAATGAGCGCCATGAGATCCTTCTGCACCTCGCGGCGGCGGACTTTGCCCAGCTGGTCCGACGCCAAGTGCTCGAAGTGGTAGAACCTGCGCGGAACCTTATAGCGGGTAAGGCGCTCGCGGCAGTAGTCCTTGAGGCCTTCGGGGTCGAGCACGGCGCCGTCGTTAAGCACAATGCAGCCCACCACGTCCTCAGAACCGTCTGCGCGGGGCAGACCCACGACAGCCACGGCGTTCACGTCCGGGTGCTGACGGATGACGTCCTCGACCTCAGCCGGGTAGATATTGAAGCCGCCGGTAATAATCATCTCCTTGATGCGGGAGACAATCTTGATGAAGCCATCGGACTCCATAATCGCCATATCGCCGGTGCGGTACCAGCCATTGTGGAAGGCATTCTCGGTGGCTTCCGGCATATTGAAATAGCCCTTGAACACCTGCGGGCCGCGCACGAGCAGCTCGCCGGCGGTGCCGTCCGGCTGGGTTTCATCGAGGTTCTCTGGGTTTCCGATGCGCACCTCGGTATCCGGGAATGGGATGCCGATGTAGCCCGGGCGGCGGTTCGTGTTGAGGGGGTTCACTGTCACGATCGGTGAGGTCTCCGTCAGGCCGTAGCCCTCCACGAGAAGGCCGCCGGTGAGTGCCTCCCATTCTTCGACGATTTCAGGAGGCAGGGCAGCAGCACCAGAGAGGCTGTTCTCGATGCCATGTAGGTCGATTCCTTCCTTCTTGGCGGCTTCCATGACCTTGGCATAGATGGTGGGCACGCCCGGCATCCAGGTGGGGCGGCGCTTCTTCATGATCTCCAGCAGCAGAGGAATCTTCGGTGCCGGCGTGAGCACGAGCTCGCCACCAATCTGCACGCCCAGCGCGGCGATCAGGGTGAGGCCGTAGACGTGGAAGAGGGGCAGAGCCGCCAGCATGCGTTCAGGCTTGTCACCCAGGGACGGAACCCACGACTCTGCCATCTTCATGTTGCAGTAGAGGTTGGAATGGGTCAGCTCCGCGCCCTTCGGTGTGCCGGTGGTGCCTGACGTGTACAGGATGAGCGCGGTGTCGTTGAGATCGACGTCCGCGTTGACCAGCTTGTGGCCGTGTCCGCCGATGGCGCGGCCGGTGAGGGCGCTCCATGGCACGGTATTGGGTGCTGGGACGGAGAGCTCCTCCCGCTTGTCCTTGATAAAAGGAATAGGCAAGCGCAAGAGCGCCTGCTTTCGACGTGGCATGGCGTCAATCATGTTGACCGTCACGATAGTCTCCAACGGGGTGGAATCGCGCAGCTTCTCGAAGGTCGGGCTCGACTTGTCCCAGACCACAGCCACGCGGGCAGCGTGGTCCTTGAAGAGCGGCTCCAACTCCGGCGCGGTGTACAGCGGGTTGTGCTCCACCACGGTGGCACCCAGC
The DNA here is from genome assembly GCF_024586525.1 of Corynebacterium sp. BF-R-2. Classification (NCBI taxonomy): domain Bacteria; kingdom Bacillati; phylum Actinomycetota; class Actinomycetes; order Mycobacteriales; family Corynebacteriaceae; genus Corynebacterium; species Corynebacterium sp. BF-R-2. Next base: position 69,175 of record NZ_JAMFTP010000014.1, read on the forward strand.
TTCAAGATGGCGTAAAAAACGGCCACGTGCTGCGGACAGTTGGGCAGTGCCACCGCCACGCGGTCACCCGGGCGAATGCCGAAAGCCTTGAGTCCTGCCGCTGCGGCGCGCACGTGGGTATCGAGCTCGCGGTAAGTCATCTGGTGGCCGAAGAACCACGTGGCTGGTCGGTCGCCATAAGTCTCAACGGTCTCTTGATAGGAGTCGAGGAGAGTCTTGTCGCCGTAGTCCAAGTGGGGCTTGGTCCATTCCGGGTAATACTGCAGCCAGGCCTTGGTCTCGTAGGCGGATGGTGCGTGGGCAGAGGATTCGGTCATGCGCGCGAACTCCTTAGGTGGTCAAATATGTTACGTGTGGAACAGTATAACTAATTTGTGACAGGAGTCTCGCAAAAATTTGCAAAGTTGCTTCTAATAACTAAAAGTATGTGCTCAGGACCCTGGTTGGCAGGGATGGGGAGGGGAAACCTGGAAAACGTACGCGTCTGGCCAGAACCGTGGCTGTCGACAGGGCTTTCGCCCGTGAGCCAGGTCCTGGCCAGACGTGAGGGAGGGGAGGTGGGTTTTACTTCTCTGCCTTGAGGCGCTCAAGCAGATCCGCTTGGACCTCGCGGCGGCGGATCTTGCCCAGCTGGTCGGTGGCGAGGTGCTCGAAGTGGTAGAAAGTGCGCGGAACCTTGTAGCGGGTAAGGCGCTCGCGGCAGTAGTCCTTGAGGCCTTCGGGATCCATAGCGGCACCGTCTGACAAGATGATGCAGGCTACAACATCCTCGGAGCCATCCGAGCGCGGGCGGCCCACGACGGCTGCCTCTGTGACGTCGGGGTGAGAGAGCAGGACTTCCTCTACCTCGCCTGGGTAGACGTTGAAGCCACCGGTAATGATGATTTCCTTGATGCGGCTTACCAGTCGGATGAAGCCGTCTTCTTCCATGACGCCCATGTCTCCGGTGCGGAACCAGTCACCGTGGAAGGCATTCTTGGTGGCTTCCTCATCGCCGAAGTAGCCCTTGAACACCTGCGGCCCGCGGGCCAAAACTTCGCCCTCCTGGCCATCCGGCATGGTTTCGTCAAGGTTATCCGGATTAGCGATGCGGACTTCGGTATCCGGGAACGGGATGCCCACATAGCCGGGACGGCGGTCGGAGCTCATGGGGTTGCCCACGATGATCGGAGAACACTCGGTGAGACCATAGCCCTCTACCAGCATGCCGCCGGTGTACTTTTCCCATTTCTCCACTGTGCTGACCGGCAGGGTGGATGCACCGGAGAAGGCTGCGCGGACGCCATCGAGGGACACGCCGTCTTCTTCTGCCTTGGCCACGATGCGCTCGTAGAGGGTCGGCACACCCGGAATCCAGGTTGGGGTGTGTTTCTTCATGAGCTGCATGATGAGCGGCATCTGTGGGCTCGGCAGGAGAACGAGCTCGCTGGCGATGAGCGGCGCCAAGGTGGCATTCATGGTGAGGCCGTAGGCGTGGAAGAACGGCAGGGCCGCAAGCATGCGCTCGGGGGAATCACCCAAGCCCGGAACCCAATGCTTGCCCATGAGCAGGTTGGAGAACAAGTTACCGTGAGTCAGCTCCGCACCTTTGGGCGTACCCGTGGTGCCCGAGGTGTACAGGATAATCGCGGTGGTGTCCTTGGTGACTTCTTCCGGGGAGAGGACATCGGAGCCATCGCCGCCGATAGCGTTGCCCACAAGGGACTCCCACGGCACGGTGTTTGGGGCCGGCGCGGTGAGCTGCTCGCGCTTGGCCTTCAGCGGCGGAATAGGCAGACGCAGGGCCAGGCGCTGTGGGGTGGGCATGGCGTTAATCATGTTGATGGAGACGACGGTCTCCAGACTCGTCGTCGCGCGCAGCTTTTCCAAGGTCGACGCTGTCTTGTCCCAGGAAATGGCGATGCGCGCGCCGTGGTTCTGGAACAGGCCCTCGAGCTCGTGCGCGGTGTAGAGCGGGTTGTGGAGTACGGCGATGGCACCCAGCTTGAGCACGGCCCAGAAGGACGCGATGAACTGCGGGCAGTTCGGGGCGACGATAGCCACGCGGTCACCTGGGCGTACGCCGAAGGCGCGAAGACCGGCGGCGGCACGGCGCACCTGCTTATCCAGCTCCGCATAGGTCTGTGTGCGGCCGAAGAAGTAGGTGGCGGGTTTGTCGGGGTTGAGTGCGAGGTTGTTGTCGTAGACGTCGAGAAGCGTGGTGTCCCCATATTCCAGGGTGTGCGGGGTCCACTCTGGGTAGTACTGCAGCCACGCTTTGGACTCTGATGCCGACATTCCTTCACCTTTCGGTCACGAAACTCAAGTTGGGGGGCCAGTATAACTCTCTCTGATTCGGGATACACTGGATGACTATGCGCATCGCGATGATTTCTATGCACACCTCACCCCTTGAGCAGCCCGGATCAGGGGATGCCGGTGGCATGAATGTGTACGTCCTCAATACAGCCCGTCAGCTTGCGCGCCTTGGCGTCACCGTGGATGTTTTCACGCGCGCCACACGCCCGAGTCAGGGTGAGGTGGTGGACGTCGAGGAGCGCCTGCGCGTTATCAACATTGTGGCTGGCCCGTATGAGGGACTGAGCAAGGAGGAGCTGCCCACCCAGCTCGCCGCTTTTACGGGGGGAATCTTTAATTTTGCTCGCTGCTTCGACGTGGATTACGACGTCATACACTCCCACTATTGGCTCTCCGGTCAGGTGGGCTGGCTGTTGCGGGACCTGTGGGATGTGCCCCTCGTGCACACCGCGCACACTTTGGCCGCTGTGAAGAATGTGCATCGCACTCTTGATGACACTCCAGAGACCGAAGCCCGCCGCATTTGCGAGCAGCAGCTCGTGGACAACGCCGACATCCTCGTGGTTAACACAGCGCAAGAGACCCGCGATCTGGTGGAGCACTACGATGCGTCGCCGGAGAATATCGTTGTCGTTTCCCCTGGTGCAGACACGGAGCTGTACACACCGGGCACCGATCGCATGACGGAGCGTGCCCGCCGCCAGTTGGGCATTCCACTCCACACCAAGGTCGTGGCCTTTGTGGGGCGCCTGCAAAAGTTCAAGGGGCCGGAAGTCCTTATCCGCGCCACGGCTGAGCTCATGGAACGCGATCCGGATCGCAGCCTCCGCGTCATCATTTGCGGCGGAGCTTCTGGGGCGAATTCCTCGCCGGAGACCTACCATAATTTGGCCCGCGATCTGGGTGTCGAGCGGGTTGTCCGCTTCCTTCACCCACGCCCGCCGCAGGAGCTCGTTGCCATCTATCAAGCAGCGGACATTGTGGCGGTGCCCAGCTACAACGAGTCTTTTGGCCTCGTGGCCATGGAAGCGCAGGCCTCGGGAACGCCCGTGGTTGCGGCGGCGGTCGGTGGCCTGCCCATCGCTGTTGCAGACGGCGACACCGGTCTCCTTGTCCATTCCCATTCGGCGCCGGACTGGGCTGACGCTCTGGAGCAGTTGCTTGATGACGATCCACGTCGCATCGCCATGGGTGAAGCCGCCGTCGACCATGCCCAGCAATTCAGCTGGGCTGCCGCCGCGACCCAACTAGAAAACATTTATGCCGACGCGATGAGTATTGAGATTCCGGATTGCCATACGCGCCGAGCAATTGGCTACTAAACCCACACAAGTGGGCATGAACCCACGCCCAGGGGTAGTGTGCCTGGGTTCACAGGCGCAAGGCCCGCAAACGTGGCATGCTGGTGTTTATGAGTAACGGAAAGCTGATTCTACTTCGACACGGACAGTCCGAATGGAACGAGTCCAACCAGTTCACCGGTTGGGTTGACGTCAACCTCACCGCCAAGGGTGAGAGCGAGGCTAAGCGCGGCGGCGAGCTGCTCAAGGAGCAGGGCATCCTGCCGGAGGTTGTCTACACCTCCCTTTTGCGCCGCGCCATCTGCACTGCCAACATCGCGCTCAACGCTGCCGATCGCCACTGGATTCCGGTTGTGCGTGACTGGCGCCTCAACGAGCGCCACTACGGTGCCCTGCAGGGCCTCAACAAGGCAGAGACCAAAGATAAGTACGGCGAGGAGCAGTTCATGGCATGGCGCCGTTCCTACGGCACTCCGCCGCCGGAGCTTGAGGATGGCTCCGAATACTCCCAGGCTGGTGACCCGCGCTACGCTAACCTTGATGAGGTTCCGCGCACTGAGTGCCTTAAGGACGTCGTCGAGCGCTTCGTTCCTTACTTCGAGGAGGAAATTCTCCCCCGCGCCAAGAAGGGCGAGACCGTCCTCATTGCTGCACACGGCAACTCCCTGCGTGCCCTGGTCAAGCACCTTGACAATATCTCTGAGGAAGACATCGCTGGCCTCAACATTCCGACGGGTATCCCGCTGGTCTACGAGATTGCTGAGGACGGCTCTGTGGTGAACCCAGGCGGCAACTACCTCGATCCGGAGGCAGCCGCTGCTGGCGCCGCCGCGGTTGCTGCTCAGGGCGCGAAGAAGTAGTCCTGCTTTCGCGCACTGCGCATAATCCCCAGGGAGCCTATACTCCTTGGGGATTTCTTTCGAGGTGTGAATCGTCGTGGAACTTATACTCGCTTTCCTAGCCGGTGTGGTGGCGTGTGGCCTAGCCATACCGGTGATAACCCGTATCCGCGAGCGGCTGGAGCGCCGCCGCGCCCGCGACGCTGATTCCAACCAGGTCACCAGTGTGAGCCAAGTTCTTCACCTTGCCGTGGGTGGTTCACCAGCGGGTATCACCGTGTTGTCCCGCAGCAAAGAAATCATTTTTTCCAACCCCTCCGCACACGAGATGTCGATGGTCCATGATCGTGCTGTGAACCCGGATATTTGGTCCGTTGCTCAGGAGGTCTTCGACGATAAGGAGACCCGCACGCTGGACTTGGCGATTCCTAAGCGCCGTACCGGAAACCGCGTGACTCAGGTGCGTGCCGTGGTCAAACCGCTGACGCTGAACGACGACCGATTCGTCATCGTGTACGGCACCGATGAATCCGAATCGGTGCGTATGGAATCCGCTCGCCGTGACTTTGTGGCCAATGTCTCCCACGAGCTTAAGACACCCGTCGGTGGTATCGCTCTGCTGGCGGAAGCACTCCTCCAAGACACCGGCGACCCCGACCATGTCGAGTATTTCGGCAGCAAGGTTCAGAAGGAAGCTGCGCGCATGGCGGACATGGTGAGTGAGCTCATCTCGCTGTCCAAGCTGCAAGGTGCAGAGGCCCTTCCGGAAATGAAGCCGGTCGATCTTGATGACATCATCGATGAAGCGATGACGCGCAACCAGCTTGCCGCGGACGCCCATAACAATCAGCTCACGCGCGGTGAATCCGTCGGAGTGCAGGTTATGGCAGATAAATCCCTGCTGGTCACAGCCGTTTCCAACCTCATCTCTAATGCCATTCACTACTCTCCTGATGAGATGCCGGTGTCAGTCACCCAGAAGGTCGTGAGTGGAAACGTTGTCCTCATTCGCGTTACCGACCGCGGTATCGGCATTGCCCCGGAGGACCAGGAGCGCGTGTTTGAGCGCTTCTTCCGCGTGGATAAGGCGCGCTCTCGCCAGACCGGCGGAACCGGACTGGGACTGGCCATTGTCAAGCACGTCGTGGCGAATCATGGCGGCAACATTAAGCTCTGGTCCCGGCCGGGAACAGGCTCGACGTTCACAATCGAGCTCCCTATATACACCGAAGAAAAGCCAGCGGATAGTGTAGAAAATCAGGATAATAAAGAAGACGGAGCCGTCAGCTCCGCCGCTCCTGGTCTGCAGCGCGCTGTTGCGCGTGTCGCCGCCCGTCGAAAGGATAAAGCTCAATGACCACCATCCTCATCGTCGAAGATGAAGAGTCGCTGGCCGATCCCCTCGCCTTTCTGCTCCGTAAGGAGGGCTTCGACGTTCTCCTAGCCCCAGATGGCCCCAGCGCGTTGGAGCAGTTCGCCGCAAACACCGTGGACATTGTGTTGCTCGATCTCATGCTTCCAGGCATGTCGGGCACGGACGTCTGCAAGCAGCTGCGCGCCACCTCCTCGGTGCCGGTCATCATGGTCACCGCGCGTGACTCTGAGATCGACAAGGTTGTGGGTCTCGAACTGGGTGCGGATGACTATGTGACCAAGCCCTATTCCTCCCGTGAGCTTATCGCTCGCATCCGTGCGGTGCTGCGCCGTGGTGGCGAGGTCAGCTCGGAGGGCAGCGAGGAAGAGCCGGATAACCAGGTACTGGAGGGCGGTCGCGTGCGCATGGATGTGGAGCGCCACACCGTGCTTGTCGACGGTCACCCGGTCTCCATGCCCCTCAAGGAGTTCGACCTCCTTGAATATCTCCTACGCAACGCCGGTCGCGTACTCACCCGCGGCCAGCTCATTGACCGCATTTGGGGCGCGGACTATGTCGGTGACACCAAGACTCTCGACGTCCACGTCAAGCGCCTGCGCTCCAAGATTGAGTCCGAGCCTTCCCACCCCAAGCACCTTGTGACCGTGCGCGGCTTGGGCTACAAGTTCGAGGCCTAAACCGCTCCTGAGTTCCCGCCGGATTCATCCGCAGGGTGCCGCGGGAATGTCACTCCGGAGCGTGCCCGTGCCTCACAGTGACGGGCCAGGATGTCATAGGATTCCTCGCCCAGCAGGGCAATGAGCTCCGTCTTCTGTGACTTCCACAGCGGCTCGTCTGCCGTGTGGCAGGACGGGTCGGCCGAGCAATACCAATCGAAGTCCTCTCCGCCATTGCCCCATCCGCGGCGATCGTATTCACCGATGGTGGTGCGCAGAATCTCTTCACCATCGGGGCGCTCTTCGTAGTCTTCGTGGCGGCGAATCGGCACCTGCCAACACACCTCAGGTTTGACCACGGTGAGCTCCTCTCCAGCATCGAGAGCCCACTGGTGGATGGCGCAGCCGGTGCCGGTGGGCCAGCCGGCGCGATTGGCGAAGATACAGGCGCCGTCGACAAGCGGCGTCTTGAGCGCTGGTTCTGGCTCGCCATCGTCTCCGTCGAGCTCGTCCCATTCCAACCACGGCTCCAGTTCTTCTGGTTGGCCGTTCTTCAGATACTCGTCGACATCCGCGGGGCGGTGCTGCCAGTAGCGTGCGGGCATGCGGGAGACGGCGTCGGCAAGCTGCTCCCGATCCGTCTCGTCGGCCATGTACGCGCCATGTACACAGCAGCCGACGTCGGGCTGCTGCTTATCGATGCCGTGGCACGCCGCCGTTCCAAATTGGCAGGCGTAGTGTGACTCGAGCCAGGTCAGATCGATGGAATAAACGTGCAACGGATCTTCGGGATCGGTGAACTCAAACCATTCACGCGGGAAGTCAGGGGCCTTTTCGCGGCCCGCAAGGATGGACGTGGCGGCGGGGGAGGAGGCGGGAAAACCCAGGTAAACCTCATTTGATTTTGGGCGATTCACACCTACCCACGGTAGACCTACTACTCTAGGGGTGTGCGATTAGGTGTGTTAGACGTCGGAAGTAATACCGTCCACCTCGTTGCGGTCGATGCCGCAACCGGTGGCCGCCCCACCCCGATGAGTGACTGGAAGACTCCACTGCGTCTGGTGGAACAGCTCGACAAGAAGGGCAACATCCACGAGAAGGGCTTGAAAAAGCTCATCTCCGCCGTGGGTGAAGCCAATGAGCTGGGCCAGAAGCTCGGTTGTGATGAGTTCATGGCTTTTGCGACCTCTGCGGTGCGCTCAGCCCCCAACTCGGCCGAGGTCCTCGATGAGGTGGAGAAGCAGACCGGCGTCCGCTTGGAAATCCTCTCCGGCGAAGAAGAGGCACGCCTGACGTTCCTGGCGGTGCGTCGTTGGTATGGCTGGTCCGCTGGTCGCATCACCAATCTCGACATCGGTGGCGGCTCCCTAGAGCTGTCCACTGGCACGGACGAGCATCCGGAGCTCGCTTTCTCCCTCGATTTGGGAGCTGGCCGCCTGACCCATAACTGGTTCGACACTGATCCGCCGGAGAAGGCGAAGGTAAACCTGCTTCGTGATTACATCGATGCGGAGCTGGTCAGCGTTGCCGATCAGATGCGCGCTCTCGGCCCCTCGGGCCTGGGCGTGGGAACCTCCAAAACCTTCCGTACGCTGGCCCGACTTACCGGTTCCGCGCCTTCTTCTGCAGGGCCGTACGTCAAGCGCACCCTCACCGCACCGGGTCTGCGGCAGCTCATTTCCTTCATCTCTCGTATGACTGCAGCTGACAGGGCAGACCTTGAGGGTGTAAGTTCTACCCGATCGCACCAAATCGTCGCGGGCGCTCTTGTGGCCGAGGCGAGCATGCGTGCCCTGGGCATCGAGAAGCTGGAGATTTGCCCATGGGCTCTCCGTGAAGGTGTTATTCTGCGCCGTACCGATAAGGGACTGGAATAGGAAAGAAACGTGGCTGACGAGAAACAGTTGACAGTTGCGGAGCTGCTGGCCCGTAACGCGAAGAACCACTCCGATGGAGAGAAGAGCTCGCGCCGCCGTCGCCGCAGCCTTGATGAAGGCGGCATCTCCGTTGCGGAATTAACCGGCAACCTCGAGAAGGTCAAGGCGGCCCCGGCGGAGTCGAAGCACTCCAACGTCTCCATCGACGAGACTGCTCCCGTCATTCCCGCTCCGACCAAGGACACCGACAAGCCGCAGGCCGCCGCTGTCCGCGTCGAGAGACCGGACACTTCGGTTAAGGAGGAAGCGGCCGAGAAGCCTGACAAGTCCGAGAAGGCCGATAAGCCGTCCGACGAGGACACCCGCGTTATCCAGCGCGTGAAGGACGAGCCCGCGAAGAAGGGTGAGGACACGACGGTCGACAAGGCCGTTGCCGCGCCCGTAGTCGCACCGGAGGATGAGACCACCGCGACGGGTGAGCTTGAAGCCATCGACCACGATCATGACGATTACGACGATGAGCATGACGAGGACTACGAGGAGGAGAAGCTCAACCCCTTCGCCGTCGTCCTGCTCGCCCTCGTGGGCATTGTGTTGGGGGCAGTCGTGTTCAAGGGCTTCGAAATCCTCTGGGATCGCTTCGACCGCCTTGTAGTCGTGGTGCTGGGCGTCGTCGTTACCGGCGTAATCGTTGGCATTGTGCATGCACTGCGCACCAGCCGTGACGGTCTGTCCATGTTCCTCGCGGCCGTGGCCGGGCTCGTGCTGACCTTCGGCCCGCTACTCGTGGTGATGTAAGCACCTGTTCCACAGGGCATCCTTTTGTCTGTGCGGCATCTGCTGGGATGTTGTGCGCTTACTTGGTGGCCGCGCCCTCGCCTTTCTGGCACCCTGGGAAGCATGACAAAAATTGCAGTACTTGGTGGAGGACAAATCGGCGAGGCCCTGGTGTCGGGGTTGGTGAACGCGGGCTATGATGCCGCAGACATCGTGGTGACCAACCGCCGTCCGGAGCGTGGCGAGGAGCTGCAGAGCGCCTATGGTGTGGCCGTCACCAGTGACAACGCCAAGGCCGTTGACAGCGCGGACTACATTTTTGCCTGCGTCAAGCCCTACGCCATTGTCGAGCTCCTTGAGGGCCTCGACATCTCAACGGACGCCGTTCTCGTGTCCATGGCGGCCGGCCTCACCCTGGACACTCTGGAGAAGGCCGCCGGCAACGGCGTGCCAGTCGTTCGCGTCATGCCGAACACTCCGATGTTGGTGGGCAAGGGCATGTGCACGTGTGCGGAGGGACAGCACGTGAGCGAGGGGCAGCTGGGGGGCGTCGTCAAGCTGCTTGAGGCCGTCGGTGAGGTTGCTGTCATCGAGGAGAAGCACATCGACGCCGCAACCGCCCTGGCTGGCTCCGCGCCGGCTTACTACTTCCTTGTCACCGAAGCGCTTATCGACGCCGGCGTACAGCTCGGCCTCACCCGTGACGTCGCCGAGCAGCTCGCAACCCGCACCGCCCAGGGCGCGGGCACGATGATGGCGGAATCTGGCAAGGATCCCGTCGCCCTGCGTGCAGGGGTTACCTCCCCGGGGGGAACCACAGCGGCTGCCCTCCGTGAGCTTGAAGAGTCCGGTCTTCGAGGCGCCTTCTTCCGTGCCGCTGAAGCATGTGCCCAGCGTGCGCAGGAACTTGCCTGAGTTTGCCGCCTCACCTGAAAATAATGTGACACCTGTTGTCCGGCGAGTTTCTGGGGAACAGCGTTGCGAATGTGGAAAAAATTGGCACTTGGGTCGCATTAGTCACAGGTTTCACGCTAAGCTGGCATGAGCGCGTGCGTGATAGTCCTGTGGGAGGGGAAGCCTACAGCGCGTCACGTGCTGAAGGGTTAAATAAACTATGACGAATGAAGATAAGGGAACTTTCCTGACCATCGCCGAAGTTGCAGAGATCATGCGTGTCTCCAAGATGACGGTCTACAGGTTGGTTCACGCAGGTGACATGCCGGCAGTGCGCGTGGGACGATCGTTCCGCGTTCATGAATCTGCCGTCAAGGAGTACCTTGAGGCATCCGTATACGGAGCCTAACTTTTTCATCTCTCTTCGGCAGCGCCCACCACTGCGGACTCCTACGGTCCACGGCGGTGGGCGCTGCCCTTAGTTTTGGTGATGGGCATGGCGCTGGGTAAGATGGTGGGCATTCGTGTCGGCAGAGGTACGTCTGCGTCTCCCTGTTTTGCGGGGCCGCATCGAGTGCACCGTGCGGTTTTATTCCAGGCGTCGCCGGCCGGTTTACGTACGTACTGATACCGAAAGTGAGGAAACCAGTTATGGGTTCTGTCATCAAGAAGCGCCGCAAGCGCATGTCCAAGAAGAAGCACCGCAAGATGCTGCGCCGTACCCGCGTTCAGCGTCGCAAGCTCGGCAAGTAAAGCTTCGAATCGAACTCCCCGCATGATCCTCCGCGATCGTAGCGGGGAGTTCGTCGTATCACACGACGGAGACGACATCTAGTGGAGATCCTTTCTGTGGTGAGGGGAGGGACTCGTCGTTTGAAACGACGACGCCGGTAGGCATCTAGAACGGAATGTCTTCCGGAGGGGTGTTCGGAACCTCCGGCTCAACCATTGCAGCAGCTGCGTCCAGCTCCTTTGTGAGAGCCTGGGCCTGTTCGTGGGCGCGCTCGCGGGTGGCGGTAATCTTCTGTGCCACGGTCTGTGCCCAACGCTTTGTCTTGTTTGCCAGCGGGCCAGTCGGTTCCGTCATGGCCCAGGTACCGTCTTCGAACAGCCAGACGATGTCCCCTGTGATGGGATCCATGATGTAGTGCGCGCGGCCATCGGTCTTCATGTTGTGATGATGTTGGCACAGCGATGCGAGGTTGCTCGGATGCGTTGGCCCGCCATCGGCAAAGTTGATGCGGTGATCCATCTGGCAGAGGTATGCCGGGCGGTTGCAGCCAAGTGCGCGGCAGGTGCCGTCGCGTCCCTCGACGAACTTGCGGATGAGCTCTGCGACAACGTAGTTATCCGATGCTGCCGGCTCTGCAGAAAAGTCGCGCGTCCGAGTGGCCGGCATGTCCTGCGAGGTCCAGCCATAGCCTTGAACAAAAGTGGGGGCGTTCTCAATGTCCGTGGCTTGGTAAGTGTGGAGGATAATCGTTGAGGCTGGGGTGATGCTGCCGGCGATAAGTTTCTTCAGGGCATCGGCTGAGGAGATGCCGTTCTTTTTTGCGGCCTCCCTGATATAGGAGTCCAGAATCATGCCGGTGGCGCTGTCGGTGTTGAGCTCCAGAATGGCGCGTTTTCCGGTGTCAGTCATCGTGTAGGTGTCCTTCTTGCGCGTATCGCGGAAGGACACCGTTTTGTCGATGCTTTTGCATATATCGCGGACCTTGCGTCCTATCTGGGCGGGGGTGGGAAAGGCCTGGTTGGGTGAGGTTGGGGTGAGGTAAGTGGCCAGGGAATCGTCGACAAGCGCGAGCATTTCCTTGGGTACGTTTCCCAGCTTGGTCAGTGCGCAATCGATGGCGATGAGGGCCTTCATGTCGAGAAGATAGGACGTGTCCTGCAGGTTCTTGACCTGTGGGAGCTCGGTGAGGCGGTGAACGGCGAGGCAGCATTCGGTGATGGTGTAGACACCGACGCCGAGCTTGGCGACGAGCCTCTGGCACGCCACATCAAAATCTTCATCGAGCGGTGGCATGGCGGCTGTCCACGAACGGTAATCAGCGCGCCGGGCGGCGCTGCGCTCGACGGCGAGCGCGCACTCGGGGTTCATGTGGGAGAAAAAGGCGGTAGGAGTGGTGGTGTTCAACGTGAATCCCCCCGGATTCTTGAGAGATTTGGGCAGTGTATGGAGAGGTGAACAGAAGTTCTAATAGAAACCTACAATATGCCTTGGACATGTGTCGCTACCTGCATCTATGTCGAATTGAAAAGTATGAAAAGTGGCACGCTTTCGACCTTGTTAGCGCAGTGGGGAGTACTATCCGTGTGAGCCCATCCACGGCGGGGTATGCGTATGATGGCGAAGTATGTTGCCTAAGCTCTTAACCCTCGAGACCCTGGTGATTTCGCAGACCAAGTCTTTTCTGCAGGATCAGTTCCTCATCGCGGATGAGCAGGGAGTGCCCGTCGGAACCATCCTGCAGTCCGGCGGAATGAAGGACATGCTCTTTAACTCCTCCCGCAGCTTGGAGGTGGCCTTCACGGATGATCAAGGAACACCGCAGCAGTCACTCATGCTCATCAAGGACCCGCCAAACTTCCTCAGGGATACGTATGAGGTGTATTTGCCGGGCGTCGAGAAGCCTATGGCGGTGGTGACCAAGCGATTTTCCATGCTCAAGACGCGCCTGACCATGGAGATGGAGAGTTTCCCGGAAATCGAGATTGAAGGTGATATCTGGGATTGGAATATCACCATTAGTAGTCAAGGCCAACCGCTCGCGGAGGTGCGTAATGAGTGGGCGGGCGTGGGGAAGTTCCTTTCGGGGAAGAACACCTACCGCCTGAGCATCGCGCCGGGGCTCGACCCGCAGCAGCATGCGGGGCTTATCGGCGCGGTGATGTGCATGGATATGCTGCGCACGAAGGCACAGCAGAGCGGTTAGCGGCGATGTGCCATGCGCCAGCCGCCGTAGGAAAAGAGGGCGGTGGCTAGCGCGGGCAGGCCATAGGTACGGATGGCCTTGCGGACGGAGCGGTAATCACGAATGAGCCAGCCTTTCTCCTCGGCGATGTCACGCAGCTTCGAATCCGGGTTGATGGCCACGGGAGTGCCCACCATAGACAGCATGGGGACGTCGTTGGCGCTGTCGGAGTAAGCCGTGCAGCGTTCAAGGTCGAGGTTTTCGAGCGTGGCCAGGGCGGCGACGGCATGCATTTTGCCAGGACCATGGAGAATATCGCCCACGAGACGGCCGGTGAAGCGCCCGTCGTCGACCTCCGCCACTGTGCCGAGGGCACCGGTGAATCCGAAGCGCTGGGCTAGGATCTGGGCTAATTGCACCGGGGTGGCAGTCACCAGCCACACTTGCTGGCCTGCGTCGAGGTGCATCTGAGCCAGCTGCTTCGTGCCCGGATAGGCCTTATCCGCCATGGATTGGTCCACAATTTCTTCGCACAGTGCGACCATGTCCGCTACCGAACGACCCTTCACGAACTCGAGGGCCTGGACGCGTCCGGACGCAACGTCCTCAGTGTTTTCGGACCCAGAGATGCGGAATTTCAGTTGCTTCCATGCAATGGGCAGGATTTCTGAGAGGCTGAAGTATCGACGCCGTGCCAGGCCAAACGCGAAGGCGACGAGCGATGAGCCCTGAACCAGCGTGTTGTCCACATCAAAAAAGGCCGCGGCGCCGACGTCTTGGGGAACATCTGGGTCCGGCTGCGTGATGGAACGTGCGCCGGCAGATTCGAAAGAGCCCTGGACGGATTCCATACCCGAGGAGAAGGAATCCAGGTCGATGCCGAAGAGCTGTTCCACCGCCGCGGCTGCCGACGCCTCACCTGCCGCACGCTGACTCTCCTCATCCAGTGGGGCAAAGGCCTGTTGTTCCAAGAAATTGCGGAGGTTTCCCCTACTCGCGGTCCAGTTGGCAAGGAACTCGCGGGGGGAGTCGGGCATACCGGGTGGCAAGGGGAGGGGCACGCGTTCAGCTTTCAACGGGTAGGCAGGCTAACGTGTCCATAGTAAACCGCACAAAGTTCAGAGTCTCACTAAGGAGCCCTTTTATATGTCCCACACAGTCGAGCTCATGGTGCGCACGACGTGCGGCTCGTGCGCGCGGGTGCGTGAGCAGATAACGCCAGTAGTGAAAAACGCTGGGGCGGAGCTCATCGTGCGCGTCGTTGACCAGGACAACGAGCTGGCCATGGAATACGGCGACCGGGTGCCTGTTGTGGTGATTGATGGTGATGAGTTTTCGTGCTGGGAAGTCGATAATGAGGAGCTGGCACAGGCGTTGGCAGGATAAGGCCCCACGGTGCGCGTGAGTTTCAGAATCGGGCTTGAGACTAGTAGTCTTTTGGTTGATTTGAGTCATCCAAAGGGATGATGAAGGACTGGAGGGTAGTGCATGAGTGTGCTCGTCGTGGGCATGTCGCATCAGTCGGCGCCAGTAGCGCTGCTGGAAAAGCTGAGCATGAACGAGACCGTGCAGACCAGCGCCTGCCAGACCCTGGTCCAGGCGGACTCGCTCTCTGAGGCGATGATCATTTCCACGTGTAACCGCATGGAGGTCTACACCGTCACCAACTCCTTCCACACAGGAGTGCAAGATGTCGTTCGCACCCTTGCCCGCGTGTCCGGTGTTGATGAAGGCGAGCTGCGCTCTTACCTTTATGTGCGTTATGCCGACGCAGCTGCTGAGCACCTCATGACGGTGACCTCCGGTCTGGATTCGATGGTGGTGGGCGAGCAACAGATTATCGGCCAGGTCCGCACGGCTTATCAGTCCGCTACCGATCAGGGAACGGCCGGCCCGCGCATCCACGCGTTGGCGCAGTCCGCGCTGCGCGCCGGCAAGCGTGTCCATTCGGAAACGGAGATCGATGAGGCTGGGGCCTCCATGGTGTCCTTCGCCTTTGATCAGGCGTTGAGTCGAATGGGTCGGGAGCGGCTGGACGGCGCGCGCGTACTGATCCTTGGCGCTGGCGCCATGGCGTCGCTGGCGGCCACTCATGCCGGACGTTTGGGAGCCCATCTCATCATTGCGAACCGCACCACCACACGCGCGCAGCGCGTGGCCGAGCATGCTCACGAGGCGGGCGTCTATGCGGACGTCATCGAGTTCGCTGACCGTGCCCAGGCGCTGCGTGATGTGGACATGGCCATATCTGCGACTGGCGCACAGGATTTCACCATCACGGCTGCCGACGTCGAGCGCTATCACGGTGCCGGCCGTGAGCTCATGCTCGTGGACCTGTCTCTGCCACGCGACATCGATGATGTCACCGCCTCTGTCGAAGGTGTGGACTTGGTCAATATCGAGCGTCTCAGCAAATCCTTGGAGGCTGCCGATACGGACATCGCTGCAGGTACCAGTCCGCATGCCCAGGCACGCCGCATCGTTACTGAGGAGCTCAATGCCTATGCCTCCGCCCAGCGCGTGCGCGATGTCGTCCCCGCCGTGTCTGCCCTGCGTAAGCGTGCTGCCGACCTCGTGCAGTGCGAAATCGCGCGCCTTGAGCAGAAACATCCCGAGCTGGATGAGCGTCAAATGGGGGACGTGAACCGCGCTCTCAAACGCGTGGCAGACAAGATTCTTCACGAGCCCACCGTCCGTGCGAAGCAGCTAGCAGCTAATTCCGGTACGGTCAGCCATGAAACCGCGCTCCAAGAACTCTTTGGCCTGCAGCTTGAGGGCAGCGGCGTGGCAGTGGACATGACCGAGCTGCCGGACGCCACACAGATGAAGGCTGCGGAGAATAAGAAGACAGAGGAAGAGGACGCATAAATGTTGAAGATCGGTACACGAGGTTCCTTGCTCGCCACGACACAGTCCGGCCATGTGCAGGGCTGGCTTCGGGACGCAGGCTACGAGGCCGAGCTGCACATTGTCACCACGCAGGGAGACGTCAACATGGCGCCCGTTGAGCGGATTGGCGTGGGAGTGTTTACTCAGGCTCTGCGTGAGGCTGTGCATCGCGGCGAGTGTGAGATTGCCGTGCATTCTTTCAAGGATTTGCCAACGGCCGTCGATGAGCGCTTCGACCTTGTCGTGCCCCAGCGTCAAGATGTGCGTGAAGCACTCATTGCCCGCGATGGCCTGACCCTCAAGGAGCTGCCGGAAGGCGCGCGCGTAGGTACGTCCGCTCCGCGTCGCATCAGCCAGCTCAAGGCACTGCGCCCCGACCTGGACATCCGCCCACTGCGCGGCAATATCGATACCCGGATGGGCAAGGTGACCAGCGGCGAACTCGATGCTGTTCTTTTGGCGTATGCCGGGCTCGTGCGCGCTCACTACGCCGACCGCGCCACCGAGGTCTTCGACCCCGCGGTTTTCATGCCGGCACCCGCCCAGGGCGCGCTTGCGATTGAGGCTGTGAAGGGCACGGAGGCAGCCCAGGCTATCGCCCTGCTTGGCGACGCCCTCGCAACCGCCGCCACCCGCGCCGAACGCACCGTGCTGTCCCAGCTCGAGGCCGGCTGCACCGCCCCGGTGGCCGCCACATCTCGCTGGGAAGGCGAGGAGCTCATCGTCCGCGGTGGCGTCTTTGCCCTCGACGGCTCCCGCCAGCTCACCGCCCAAGCGCGGGGCGCGGCCGAGGAGGCGGAGGCCCTGGGCCGCGCGGTCTCTGAGGAGCTCTTTGCCCAGGGAGCTGCAGAGCTGCTGGCTAACTAATTTTTGGTTTCGGGGCTTTTCCTTTAGTGTGTATCTAGCACACAATCATTGGCGTCAATGATTCAGCCCCCCTTAAACCGCAATTGAGGGGTGGGCTTTACTCTCCCGCCGCGGTGAGCGGCGCAGGAATCCCCCGGAATCCACAAACTAGAAAAGAACCTTATGAGCAATGCCGTGCCGGATACTCAGTCTGAACTGGGCTTGTCTGATCTGGGCTCGTCTGACCTGGGCAAAGTCGTCTTCGTCGGCGCCGGCCCGGGGAATCCCGATCTCTTGACCGTCCGTGCTCGCGAGGTTCTGGAAACCTCCGCCATTGCCATCACTGATGCTGAGGTGTCCTCCGGCGTGCGCGAGATGGTGGCCCAGCAAGTGCCGGTGCCGCAGGAGCTTCTCGACGCCGCCGAAGCCGAGTACGAGCGCATCTGCGCCGCAGCCAAGGAGGCTGGCGCTCGCCGCAAGCCCCCACGTCCGGCACCGCCGACGGCGGCGGTGTTCGAGGAGGTCGAGGGGGACGTCGTCAAGCAACTGCGTGAGGCGCTGACCCGCGCCGAGGGCCGCGATGTGATTCGTCTGGTGACGGGCAACCCGCTCAATCGCGAATCCATCAAGGCGGAGATTTCTGCGGTGGCGAACGCCGGTATGGAGTTTCAGGTCGTGCCCGGCATGTCTTTGCCGTCGACGGTGCCGTCCTTTGCCGGTATCGCGCTGGGTGCGACGTACACCGAGGCGGATATTACGGAAGGTGCGGACTGGGATGGTCTGGCCTCCGCAACGCAGCCTTTGGTGCTTCAGGCCACGGCTGATGACCTGCCCGTGATCTCCCGCGAGTTGGTGGAGCGCGGCATGCCCGCCGACACCGAGGCTTATGTCACTGTCCATGGCACGACACGCCTGCAGCGCACGCACGAGACCACCCTGGGAACCCTGGGCAAGCTTGATGCCGAGCTTCCCGGTGTCCTCGTTGTGACACTGGGCCGTAGCTTCGATGACCGCTCGAAGTACTCCTGGTGGGAAAACCGCTCCCTCTACGGCTGGCGCGTGCTCGTGCCACGCACCAAGGAGCAAGCGGCAGCCATGAGCGCACGGCTTGCTGGACACGGCGCTATCCCACAGTCGGTGCCGACCATTTCGGTGGAGCCGCCGCGTAACCCGGCGCAGATGGATCGCGCCATCAAGGGCATCGTGGAAGGCCGCTACAAGTGGATTGTGTTCACCTCCGTTAACGCGGTGAGCGCGGTGTGGCAGAAGATTGCGGAGCTTGGACTCGACGCACGCGACTTCGCTGGCGTGCACCTGGCCGCGGTGGGGCAGAAGACTGCTGATGCTATCCGCGCCAAGGGCATGGTTCCGGAGGTCATGCCGAAGCCGACTAAGCAGAATGCTGAGGGCCTCGTGGAGGTCTTCCCCAACTATGTTGAGGACATCGATGCGGTGGGCCGCGTGCTGTTGCCGCGCGCCGATATCGCCGGCGAGGTGTTGGTCAATGGTCTGCTGGACCTGGGCTGGGAGGTCGATGATGTCGTGGCCTACCGCACCGTGCGTGCGGCCCCGCCTGCAGCGGAGATACGTGACATGATCAAGTCGGGCGGTTTTGATGCTGTAGCCTTCACATCGCCGTCTACCGTGCGCAACCTCGTGGGCATTGCGGGTAAGCCGCATGCGCGCACCATCATCGCCTGCATCGGTCCCTCCACCAAGGCAGCGGCCGAGGAAGTGGGGCTGCGCGTGGACGTGGTTCCAGAGGTTGCGGATGTGCCGATGCTTGTCGACGCCCTCGCAGACCACGTCGCTGCCCTCCGCGCCGCCGGTAATTTGCCTGCGCCGCGCAAGAAGCGCCGCTCGCGCAAGAAGACTTCCTCGACCGCGTCAGGGCGAGCAGAGTAAGGGCGACTAGAGTCGAGAAGGTAGTTTATTTTCTCGTCGCTCAAAGGAGAGTTTCTACTCATGAGCATTGCTCGCCGCCCCCGCCGTTTGCGCCAGAATCAGGCCTTCCGCAATCTCGTCGCGGAAACCACGCTGCGCCCGTCCGACCTCATCCTCCCGATGTTTGTTGTTGATGGGCTCGATGAGCCCCGCGATATTCCTTCCATGCCGGGCGTGCAGCAGCACACTCTTGATTCCCTCAAGCGTGCCGCCCACGAAGCGCTCGACGCCGGAGTGACCTGCGTTGATCTTTTCGGCGTGCCGCGCGAGGAGGACAAGGACGCGACCGGTTCCGTGGCCTGGGATCCGCAGGGCATCCTCAACGTGGGTATTGCGGAGCTGCGCAAGGAATTCGGCGATGATCTCATTGTCATGGCGGATACCTGCCTCGATGAATTCACCTCTCACGGGCATTGCGGTGTGGTCGATGACCAAGGCCGCGTGCTCAATGACGAAACCGTCGAGCTCTACCAGGACATGGCGCGCTCCCAGGCCCGTGCCGGTGCGCATATGGTCAGCCCGTCCGGCATGATGGACGGCCAAATCGCCGCCATCCGCGAGGCCCTCGATGACGCTGGTCATGAGGATGTTGCCATCATGGCCTACTCGGCGAAGTACGCCTCCGCCTTCTTCGGCCCCTTCCGTGATGCCGTGGGTTCCTCCCTGGAAGGTGACCGCCGCACCTACCAGCAGGATCCGCGTAATTACCGCGAGTCGATGCTGGAGGTAGACCTCGACATTGAGGAAGGTGCGGACATCGTCATGGTGAAGCCGGGCCTGCCGTATCTCGATGTGCTGGCCGGTACGGCGGAACGCTCCTCCGTTCCCGTGGCCGTCTACCAAGTCTCTGGTGAGTACGCGATAATTCAGGCTGCCTCCCAGAACGGGTGGATTGACGGCGAGGCCGTTATGCTGGAGTCCTTGACCGCGTTCAAGCGCGCTGGTGCAGACCAGATCCTGACGTACTTCGCCACGGACGCTGCCCGCCTGCTCGCATAACCTGCCCACCTTTAAGGAGAGTCGTGACGCTTAGCCCGAACACCACGCCGGCCGCACAGCCACGGGGCGAGGATTCCACGAAGTCCAAGCGCACCGAAGCTGTCTCCCTCATGCTTAAGGTGTGGACCGTTGCTTTAGGTCTTGAGGTCGTGCACCTCGTCCTGAGCATTGTGCTCACACTGCTCAACCGCGATGAACTCTTCGCGCAAGCACGAACCGCCGCGGAATCTGCAGCGGAGCGCTCTGGTCAAGACATGACGGAGGCGTTCGTCCAGATTATGGCCTATGGTTCGGTAGCGCTGAGCTCGCTCATCTCTCTGGCCATTGTGGTGCTGCTGGGCATCATGCTGTGGATGATGAACAGCAAGTCCAAGGCCGCCGGCACCGGCCGGCGCCTGTGGTTCGCGTTCTCCCTCTATTTTGGTCTTCGCGTGCTCATCGTCTTCCTCAGCAGCCCGGCCGGAGCGAACGTTCCGGATTGGCTCTTCGTGCTGGACGGCGGCGTGCAGATTCTCGTTGGCGTGGCTGCCGTCATGGGCTTGCTCTTCGCCGGTAAGGAGGAAGTCCTTGAGTACACCGGGGAGATGGAGCAGGTGCGTCAGATGCGCAAGGAGATGGAAGAGCAGCGCCGCCTAGACAACCAAGCGCAACGCGATAAGGACCGTGACAGCAAGAGCAAAGACAGGAAGAACAAGAAAGACGACCGCTCATGAACGATCGCCCAGGTCCCGCAGACTATAACCGCGGCCCCCGTCGAAAGAAGAGGCAGGGCGATCAGGATTATTCCTCATGGCCCTCGCAGCTGCGGATCGCCTACTGGATCTTCGTCGTAGGGGCAGTCGTCATGCTCACCGCCGGCATGGTCGGACTTTTCGGGTCCTATTCCCAGGTGACTAACACGGAATTGAGCGTGGAGCAGGTGGACTATATCCGCTTCAATACGCGCTTTGCGGCTATTTCTAACATCGTGAGCGCTGTGGTGATTGCTGCCTGTTCCGCACAGTTGGCAAGCGGCTCGGTGTGGGCCCGCCGCATCATCACTGCAGTGTCGGCTTATGCCATGTTCGTCAACGTGGCAGCGCTCATCGCAGGAGTGGGTGGGTTGCTGTTGCTGCTCATACCGATGGTGCTCATGGTGGGCATTTTCTTCCTCTTCCACCCAGATTCCACGGCCTTCATTAAGGCGCGGCGCGCGGAGCGGGCGTAATTGGCGCCGACTCCAACTTTTGATTCATAATGGACCGTATGTCTCGACTGTCTGCCGCGCCGCTCATTGAGGCCGCTTCCGGCCGTACCCCGTCCCGCCCGCCCGTCTGGTTCATGCGCCAGGCGGGTCGTTCCTTGCCGGAGTACCGCAAGGTCCGCGAAGGAATCAGCATGCTGGATTCCTGCTTCATGCCGGAGCTCCTCGCGGAGATTACCCTGCAGCCGGTGCGCCGTCACGATGTCGATGGTGCCATCCTGTTCAGCGATATTGTGGTTCCGCTCAAGGCGGCGGGCGTGGGCGTGGAAATCGTCCCCGGCCGCGGTCCGGTGATGGATGCCCCGGTGCGCACCAAGGAGGATGTGGCCAACCTGCCGGTTCTTGATGTCGACGTGCCCGAGGTCCGACAGGGCATCGAGATTATTCTGAACGAGCTCACCGACAAGCAGGCGCTCATCGGCTTCGTCGGCGCGCCTTTTACCTTGGCCAGCTACCTCATTGAGGGCGGCCCCTCGAAGAACCATGAGCGCACCAAGGCGCTCATGCACTCAGAGCCGCAGACGTGGCACAAGCTCATGGAGCGTCTCACACCCACGATCATTGCGTTCTTGGATCTGCAGCTCGACGCCGGCATTGATGCCATGCAGCTCTTCGATTCCTGGGCGGGCTACCTTAACGAGCGCGATTATCGGGAGTTTGTTCTTCCGTACTCAACGCAGATCCTAAAGGCGGCTGAGGGCCGCGTGCCGCGCATTCACTTCGGTGTGGGCACCGGCGAGCTGCTCGGCGCGATGTCGGAGGCCGGTTCTGAGGTCATGGGTGTGGATTACCGCGTGACCATGGATTCTGCCGCCGCCCGTGTGCGTGCGAACATCCTGCAGGGCAACCTCGACCCGGCTCTGCTGTTTGCTGGCGAGGACGCGGTGCGCCAAGCTGTGCGTACCATCAAATCTGAGGTCACCCGCGCTACTGAGCGCGGTGACATGAACGGGCATATCTGGAACCTTGGCCATGGGGTTCTGCCTACTACCGACGCCGACGCAGTCACCCGCGCCGTCGCCATCATCCACGAGGAGGGCTAAATGAAGATCGCGATTATCGGCGCTGGACTAGCTGGTCTGACAGCGGCGTGGGAGCTGCGCTCCCACGAGGTCTACGTGTTTGAGGCCGCCGGCCGCATCGGCGGCAAGCTGCACACGGTTGCCTTCAATGGCGGGCCGACGGACATGGGCGCGGAGGCTTTCATCCGTCGCCGCAAGGATGCCGTGGACTTCTTCGAAGAATTGGGCCTTGCGGATTCTATCGTGGAACCCAACGGCGAGCTGCGCCCCCGCGTATACACCGGCGGCGAGCTACACTTCCTGCCGCAGGGCGGCGTGATGGGCATTCCGTCTGAGCCGCAGGACTTCTTTACTGCTGCGACCAATGAGCGCATCACCAACGAGCAGCCTTTCGAGTGGGAAATTGGTGGGGATGTGTCCGTCGGTAAGCTCGTGCGTCAACAGTACGGTGATGACGTCGTTGACCACGTGGTTTCTGCGCTGTTGGGTGGAGTGTACTCCTGCGCCGCCGATGACCTGGGCCTGCGTGCCACGGTTCCGCACGTGGCGGCTGCGTTGGACACGATGGCTCAGGATGGGCCTGTTACGTTGTCCGCTGCCATCAAGCAGATCGAATCCGGCCGCAGCCCAGCCGAGGGCTCTGTCTTCGGCACCTTCAAGGGCGGCTACGCCGAGCTCTACGAGGCCCTGGCGGAGAAGTCCGGCGCGCAGATTCACCTCGACACTTTCGTTTCCGGTGTCACACGCAAGGGCGATGCCTTTGAGGTCACAGGCGCCCCGGGTGACCTGGGGCCCTTCGACCGCGTCCTGTTCGCCACCCCGGCGCCGACCACCGCGCGCCTCATCAAGGCCGTGGCTCCAGAGGCCGCCGAGCAGCTTGCTACGGTTCAGCTGGCCTCCTCTGTGGTTGTGGGCTTCAACTTTGCTTCCGCCACGGACCCGGAGGGCAACGCGCTTCCCGACGCCACCGGCATCCTCATCGCCGCCGACGAACCCGACCTACGCGCCAAGGCCTTCACGCTGTCCTCCAATAAGTGGCCGCACCTAGGTGAGCGCGAGGGCTTCCTCGTGCGTGCGTCCTTCGGACGCTTCGGCGATGATGCCCTGGTGCGCGCGGAGGAGGACGATCTGGTGGACTATGCCCTCGATGATTTGCACGCGATTACCGGCTTCGACGGCCGCGCCGCCGGCGTGGAGGAGATCTATACGCAGCGCTGGTTCGGTGGCATCCCGCGTTACGACGAGAAGCACCTGGCTACCGTGGCCGCTGTGAAGAACTCTCTCGACGGGGTTGCGGGCATTGCTGCCACCGGTGCCTGGGCCGACGGCGTTGGCGTGCCGGCCGTCATCGCCGGTGCTCGCGCTGCTGCGCAGGGGCTCGTCAGTTAGCTAGTAGTAGTATCTGCACCCAGCAATCTCGATGGTTCCACCCTTAATGCGATAGACCAGTCGGTGTTCTTCAGTAATTCGCCGAGACCAAAATCCGGCCAACTCGAATTTGAGAGGTTCGGGCTTGCCTATCCCTTCGTTGCCGTTTCGTGGAATGTCCTTAATGAGGTTATTGATTCTCTTGAGGTTCTTCTTGTCGTGAGACTGCCACCAGAGGTAGTCCTCCCATGCTTCCTCTGTCCACGAAAGAATCATTGGCGTTTAGTTTCCTCGATGAGTTCGTGTTGCGCTGCTTCTCCAGCGTCAAGTTTCTCAATGGAATCGAGCAAGCGCTGCGCATTGCGAGGGGAGCGCAAAAGGTAAGCAGTTTCGCGAAGAGAGTTGTAGTCATCTAAGGAAACGATGACTGCAGACTCATGGCCATTGCGAGTGATGATGACTTCCTCGCGGTCATCAACAACCGACTGCAATACTTCGGCGTACCGTGCTCTTGATTCCGAGTAAGACATGGTCTTCATAAGCGAGCTCCCTTCTCGTACAAGAAACTGTACAACGAAATGAGGCTGAGTGCTAGAGAGGTTTCAGTTCAGGAGGTCCAGATGAACGGTGCGCGTCAGATTGAGCCGCCCGCACACGTGCTCGTCGTGGCTGACCAGGATGAAGGCGCCGCGGTAGCTTGTGAGAACCTCGACCAGCCAGTCGGTGGTGGGGATGTCGAGGTTGTTCGTCGGTTCGTCGAGAAGCAGGAAGCGCGGGGCCGGATCGCTGAGCAGGACGCGGGCGACTTCGACGCGGAAGCGCTCGCCACCGGAAAGCTGGCCTACGGGCTGGTGGATCTTGTCATTGATAAAGAGCATCTGCGCCAGCTGGTCGCGCAGGAATTGCGGGTCGGCGTTGGGGTTGGCCTCTCGGACGATGTCGAGTACTGATTTCTCCGCGGGCAAGACGATGCGCTGGCGGATGTATCCGCTAGATAGTGCGTACTTGACGCCGCCGCGGGCAACGCGATCAAGGAAGGTGGTCTTGCCGCTACCGTTAGCTCCGGCGAGGCGAACCCGTTCGGGTCCGGTGATACTCAACAGATCGCTGACGAGGACCCGGGTGCCAGCGGGAAGCTCGGTGCCGGGCAGGTCGATGTGGACATGGGTATCGTCGCGCAGCGCGCGCTGTGCCTTGTCGTGAGCGGATTGGGCGGCGGCCACTGCGTCGTTGGCCTGTTGCGAGCGACCAGCAGCGGAGCGCTCGGAACGGTTCTTGTCCAAGCCCATGGCCATGCCGGGTTTGCGTTTGGAGGCGGCGAAGTTCTTGCCACGACGGGCATCGCGGGCGATGCGGGTCTGCATGGCGGCGCGCTCGCGAAGCTGCTTGCGGTGCTCAGCCTTGGTCTCCCGAACTTTAGCCTGTGCGGAATCCTGCTCGGCATCAATCGCTGCGCGGTAGGCGGAGTAGTTTCCCTCGAACTCACGGAGTGACCCGTGGTAGAGCTCAGCGATGCAATCTGCGTGCTCGAGGAGCTCACGGTCGTGTGAGACGACGAGAACCGGCACGGGTGAGGACTGAATGAGATTAAGTAGGCGCTTCCGCGACTCAGAATCCAGATTGTTAGTGGGCTCGTCGAGGATGAGGAAGTCGGGCTTGCGGAAGAAGGCGGCGGTTAGCGCCACGGTGACGGCCTCACCGCCGGATAGGGTGCCGATGGTGCGCTCCAGGGAGAAGGGGATGCCTGCCGCGTCGAGGGCTGCTGCGATGCGCTCTGCTAGGTCCCACTGCTCACCAACGGTGGCGGCGAGGTGGTCGGAGTAGTCGCCAGCCTCAATGCGGGCAATAGCGTTGAGGGCGTCGGTCGCGCCAAAGACATCGGCGATCGTGTCAGACGTATGCAGACCTAAATCTTGGTCGACATAGAGGACTGAGTCCGCGGATACAGTGCCCGACGTCGGTTCAATGAGGCCGGCAAGAACTTTGGCCAGCGTTGATTTTCCGGAGCCGTTTCCTCCGACCAGACCGGTGAATGGTGCTGAAAACGTGCCGGTGAGCTCCGTGAAACAAGGGGAGCCGTCCGGCCACGTGACGCAGAGATGAGAAAAAGAAATAGGCATGAAGAATTCCACCTTCGAGAAAGCCGTGCAAACAGAGACATCGAATTAGGAAAAAATCTTCATGCCTGAAAGATTAACGCTGGCTAACGTCCCAGCGCAAGGGCCGTCACGCCAAGGCCGAGAGCGCCGCGGGCAATGTAGTGCAATACCTCGGGAGAGAAGGAGACACCGAAGCCGCCGCTATCCAGCATGGACATGCGGTCTACCCGTGCCGGGCGGGAACGCTTAAACGACGCCCAGCCAAGACCAGCGATGATGAGCGCCACTGCGATGGCGGAGAGCTTCCACACCAAGAGGAGGACACCGGCACCAAGGAGTGCTGTGCCCACTGAAGCGATAAGGGGAAGGCCCCAGTCGGGCCATGCATCGTCGCTGATGCGACCGAAGGAGGCGGCGCGCCCAACCGCCGCGCCGACGATGCTCCACGCGGACATGAATCCGACGATAGCCAGCGCCCCGAGCTGTGGGGCGAATCCCAACGTCAGTCCGAGGATGGCGAGCGCACCAACGCCGATGTACCATCGTCGTCCCAGACGACGGAAAAAGAGGTCTACCAACGTCGATGGTGCATGGCTTCGACGAGGAATCCACGCGGACTGGCTCGCAATGGCGTCGGAGGTGACCTCCGAATCGAGCAGTCCAAGGCCAGATCCGCCGACCAGGCGAGTGCGTCCAGCGCCGAGAAGTGACGCCAGCGTAAACGAGTGCCATCCCACGACAAAACGCAGGGCTGGCGCTACAAGCGCGAACCATGGGGACAGTCCACTGGACACGCAAACCCCGAGGCCCAAGACTCCGAACCCGAGAAGCTGTGCCCACGTGATCGAGTCGGTACCACGCAGTCGGCCGCGTGGGCGATCACAATACACCCAGCGCTCCCGGGACAACGCTCGTAGCGGATAGAGCGCTTCAGTGAACACGATGAGCGCAAACAGACCCACAACGCCGGCAATCGGGGCGACGCTAGTTAGCGCGACGCGGGCCGGGATGGTAGGCAAGACTGCGCCGACTTGTTGCCATCCTGTGTAGCCGAAGCCGATGACGATGCCGGCGAGGACGAGGTACCAGAGACCGTCGCCCAGTCGAGACAGAGCGCGCATCACAGCTGCACCACCTCGTCGCATGCCTGGGTGACGGTGTCGGAATGCGAGGCCACGACGATGCAGCGATTCTCCTCGTCGGCTAGGTAGCGCAATTCGCTGGCGAGGAACTCGGTCCAGGCGGAGTCGAGGTGGCGCTCGGGTTCGTCGATAAGCACTGCACGCGCTGGCTGGTATAGCTGCGCGGCCAAGAATACGCGCTGGCGCTGGCCCGAGGACAGGCGCGAGGCTGGGTGCGGAAGGAGAGGATCGAGCGCCCAGAGTTCGCAGAGCTTGGCGACGTCCACCCCTGCCGCCTTTCCCATCAGGTCCAGGTGCTCACCCACGGTGAGGTCGGGGAGAAAAACCGGCTCCGTCACTGTAATTACTGTGCTGGGGTGTTTCTTCGTGCCAACGGAATGGCCGTCACACTCAACTGTGCCCTCGAGTGGTGTGAGTTCGCCTCCGAGTGTTGCGAGAAGTGTAGACTTTCCCGAACCATTGGGGCCAGCGAGGCCATAGATGCGGCCCGAGGCGAAGTTTTTCTCAAGGTGTCCTAGCGGTGCGGTGTGTCCGTAGTCGGCGTTGATTGAAAGCATTGCTGGGTGGCGAACTCCTCGCGTTGAATGAGCAAAAGATTATTAACAATTATTGATGAAGTTTAGCGAAATATGGGTTACCGCGTTTTCTGTAGGTAGAAAACACTCTTGGAACAGATGCTTTGAGCCGCTAAAATGGGAAAAGTAGTTGATAGCTCGGGAGGGTAACTATGTCTAAGCCGATTCATGTCGAAAGTAAAAATAGCGACCGCGATCCGCTAGCGCTGAGTGACGCTGCACTGCGGTTGGCAGGCCACGATGTGACGGATGAGCACGTGCGCCAGCTGGGCCGCGAAGTGGCCGCAGGGAGATTATCCGCAGACGAAGCAATCGCTCGTGTTCGGCGTGCTTCGCTCAAATAGAGACCGGGGGAGAGACATGAGCGGGGGCTGGGACAACTATTTCATTCCAGGGACCAAGGTTCTGAAAAATCGTTTGGGATTGGATGATGCAGAAGAACTCCGGATTGTGGAAGAGAAATTGGTATTTCTTCGAATCGTGGAGTTGGAAGCGGCGCCTGTGGAAGGTGCGTTTGATTATGCACACTTCAAGGCGATACATCGGCATCTTTTTCAGGATGTGTACGAGTGGGCGGGCGAAGAACGGACTGCGCCTGTAGGCCAGTTCATGATTAAGGCAGGGCATGCCTACTACCCGGCAGGGCCGGAAATGACGAAGGCGGCGGAGAAGTTGTTTGCCGGGCTGGCGCAGGACAACTTTCTACGTGGTTTAGGGTTTGATGAGTTCGTGGCCAAGCTGGCTGAGCTGTGGGGTGAGCTCAATGTGGTCCACAGTTTTAGGGAGGGAAATACCCGAACACAGACAGTGTTTTTCGATGCTCTAGTCAAGGCGGCGGGGTACCGCCTTGACGTGGAGCGTCTGGCCAATGATGCGGACGTGCGCGCGGAGTTTATCGCCGCGCGCTTTCACAGCCAGGACACCGGAGATAACGCGCAGCTGGAGGAGGTGCTGCGCGGGCTCGTCGCACAGCAGCGCGGCTAGACGCCGGGATTCCTCAAAACATGAGGACACTCTCTGCGGATGCGCTACCAGAAGACATCTTCCTCGCCGCAGTCGAAGAAGCCTACACACAACGCCAACAACGCAACATTGCCAAGGCTATAACCCAGGCACAATTCCGATACCCGGATGCAAGCTTGGCTGAAATCACCCGGGCAGAACAGCGCGGTATCAACATGCGCCAGCTGAAACGAATCGCGGCAACTAACTGGCGGGAAAACCCGACCAATATTCACATCCTCGCCCCGACGGGAACAGGCAAGACATACATTGCCTGCGCCATCGGCATCGCCGCGTGCAAGGCTGGATATTCCGTGGCGTACTACCGGCTGGATCAACTTGTAGACATGCTGGCGGTCTTCTCACCGACTGACCAAAACTACCTCGATAAGATGCGGAAACTGATCAACGTCGATGTCCTTATCATC